>JBFKCU010000006.1:0-22795 GCA_041620115.1 Burkholderiales bacterium
CGGGAGGCGCTTGATCTTTGCCTGGCGTGCAAAGGCTGCAGGACCGATTGCCCCACGCACACCGACATGGCCGCCTATAAGGCCGAGTTCCTGCATCATCATTACCGGGGGAAACTGCGCCCGGTGCAGGCGTATACGATGGGGCTGATCAACCGCTGGGCGCGATGGGCCTCGCTCTCGCCAAGACTGGTCAACCTGCTGGCGGCAACGCCGGGCCTGTCCACACTGCTCAAGTTCGCGGGTGGCATAGCCCGGCAACGGTCGATTCCGAAGTTTGCTCGGCGTACCTTCCGCGCCTGGTTTCAGCGCCGCAGCCCGGCACCGGCGTCCACTCCGTCGCGTGGCCGCGTCATCCTGTGGGCGGACACATTCAACAATCACTTCCAGCCGGGCTCCGCTGCCGCTGCCGTCGAAGTGCTGGAAGCGCTGGGGTATTCGGTATCCATCCCGCAAAAACATCTCTGCTGCGGCCGGCCACTTTACGATTTCGGCATGCTCGACAGTGCGCGCGCCCACCTTAAAGAGATTCTTGACGTGCTCGAGTCCGACATCCGTGCCGGCGTACCCGTGGTCGGGCTCGAACCGGCCTGCCTGTCGGTCTTCCGCGACGAGTTGCTGAATTTTTTCCCCGAGGATCCATTGGCGAAGAAATTGAGCGGGCAGGTGCATCTGTTCAGCGATTTCCTGATGGGCATCTCCGACTGGGACGCGCCGCAGCTCGGCGGCGAAGCGCTGGTGCACGGACACTGCCACCAGAAATCGGTGTTCGGCATGGCCGCCGAAATGGCTTTGCTGAAACGGCTGGGCATACGCGCACGCACCGCCGAATCCGGCTGCTGCGGCATGGCCGGGGCGTTCGGCTTCAATCCGGACCACTACGAAGTTTCGGTAAAAGCGGGAGAAGCGGCGTTGCTGCCCGCGGTGCGCGCCGCTGATGAACACACGATGATCATCGCCAGCGGCTACAGCTGCCGCGAACAGATTGCTCAGTTGACGGACCGCAACGCCCTGCATATTGCCGAAGTCGTCGCCCTCGCACTGACCCGCGCCGGCCGCATCGCCGCGTAAGGCCGGGGCACCACCCATGCTCGGCATCGACGCACTTTCGCCCTGGCTGATCGTGTACGTCATTGTCGTCATCATGTTCTGCGGCTGGGTCCAGGGCGCGCTGGGCATGGGATTCCCGATGATTGCGACGCCACTGATTGCGGCAGTAACCGACATGCAGTTCGCGGTGGTCACGATCCTGCTGCCCTGCCTCGCAACGGTGATCGTGACGCTGGCGAAAAGCCCGGATTTCGGCAGCGTCCTGCGCAGATTCTGGTGGATGCCGTTCTCCGGGCTGGCCGGTGCCGCGGTCGGCGCGCGCATGTTCGTGCTGTTTCCGCAATTTCCGTACGCGCTGCTGCTGGCCGGCGTGATTCTGGTTTATCTGGGCATGCTGCGCCTCGGCCATCTGGATTGGCCGCTGGTGAAACGGCATGAAAAGATTTCGGGCGTCGGCTGCGGCGTCCTTGCCGGCCTTTTTGAAAGCACTGCGAATATCGCGGCGCCCCCGCTGATCATCTATTACCTCAACATCAGTCTGCCGCCGCTGATGCTGGTGCCGGCAATGAACATCAATTTTTTTGTCGGTAAGTGCACGCAGTTCGCCATGCTCATCGCCGGCGGCATCGCGTCGCCGGGACACTGGCTGATCACCCTGCCACTGGCCGTACTCGCCACCGCGACCTGCCTGGTGGGCACCAGGGTCCGCAGCCGGATCAACGGCGAGACCTACCGGATCTGGATGCGCCGCATGCTGTTTGCCATTGCCATCGTGCTGCTGGTGCAGGAAGCCTACGGCCGCCTGTTCGCCTGAAACAAAAAAGCCGGCGCAGGCCGGCTTTTCGCGGGAACCTGATTTTTCAGGACTGCAGCATCTTCTGCAGTTCACCGCTCTGATACATCTCGGACACGATGTCGGAGCCGCCGACAAATTCGCCGTTGACGTACAGTTGCGGAATGGTCGGCCAGTTGGCGTACTGCTTGATGCCCTGGCGAATTTCCGGATCTTCCAGCACATTGACGGTGAACATTTCATTGACGCCACAGGCGCGCAGGATGTTGACCGCATTGGCCGAAAAACCGCACTGCGGAAAATCCGGCGAGCCCTTCATATACAGCACCACTTTGTGGCCGGTGACCTGATTCTTGATGGTTTCCTGAACAGACATGACTAAAACTCCTAAACTTGACCAAACTTATCGGGAATGAAGTTTAGCGACGCAGCGTGACGGGGTCAAGCATGCGGCCGCGTCGACTTAATGCCATGTTCCCGCGGTGTTGGCCCCTATGCGGCCACTGTTACGCCCCGCTTTCCGGCGTCCGCGATGCGGCCAGCAGCAATTGCGGCATCAAGGCGGCGCCAAAAACCTCCAGCGCTGCCGACTCCATCAGTTCGGCCTCCCAACTGAACCAGCGGCCGACGCTGTCCGGCACACGCTGCGTTGCATCGCATAAGGCCGGGTCCGTCACCACCAGCAGCTTGCGGCAGGCGTTGGGCCTGAACTCATAAACAGTGCATGCACCGTCGTCACCGAGAAATCCGCAGGCCTTGTCCGCCGCCGGCTGATTCCGCCAGGTCTCCACCGTGTAACGACTCTGGCGCTCAAGGCGTGCCTCGTCCAGCACCATTCCCCGCTCGCGTGCAATCCGCACCAGCAGTGCGGCTTCTTGCGGCCAGATCTCAACCGCTTCGTGACAACAATGACTGCAGCCGCGGCCGCAGCGGATGTTGCGGCTGACCGGATCGTTGTCGCGATCGCGTGCGATCACTTGATCCAACGCTTGATGCGCATTGTGTGCGATTGCCGGCGCGTCCAATCCGCTGGTCGCACGAAACCGTGCGACATGCCGGTCATATATCCGGCGCAGGTACGCCTCTTTCTGCGCATCACGCGCCTTTCTGTTGGCCTCGGCTTTGTCGTCCATCATGTGCGCCCGGTTATCGTCACTGCAACCGCTTTCGATGCTAACGCAAGGCCGCAGCGACTGCGTCAAAGAACAACCAGTCGTCAACGACAGCACCGCCCAGGGGCTTCGGCTGCGCGCTCCAGACCACGATCACGACATTCGCGGCCGGGTTCACGTAGAGAAACTGTCCGTGTATGCCCTCCGCCGAGTAAGCGCCATCCCGCCGTGCCGCCGGCGTCGTCCCGGTCCACCAGAGATAGCCGTAATCCAGCGCCTTCCCGCTGCGCAGGATCTTGGGTGTCGTGGCCTCGCGCATCCAGTTCGCGGGCACAATGGCCTCGCCCGCCGCAATGCCGCCATTGAGCACAAAAAGCCCGAAGCGCCCGTAGTCACGCAGTGTCGCACTGAAACCGCTGCCGCCGATCTCAACCCCGTCGGGCGAATCCAGCCACCAGTTCGCGTCCGCCTCCATCCCGACCTTGCTCCAGATTCGCTCCGACAGGTAGGTTGCCAGCGGTCGCCCCACTGCAGCGCGCAGGATTTCAGCGGCAACCTGGGTCTCGCCGGTGTTGTAATTGTTCACGGTGCCGGGTGCCGCCGCACGCGGCAGCGCCTTCATCACCGCCAGGGCCGATCCGGGCTTCTGGGCAATCTGCGCTTCCAGCAGCCGCCGCCGGTCGGAAGCGGGATCGGTGTAGGTCTCGTTCCAGCGCACCCCCGAGGACATCATCAGCACGTCACGCACTGACACGCCCTCATACGCGCTCCCTGCCAGCGACGGCACATACCGCGTGACCGGATCGGCAAGACTGTTGATATATCCCTGCTTCACAGCGGCACCGATGAGCGTCGACGTCAGTGACTTGGCAATGGACATCGACATCCAGCGCGTACGTTCCGTATTTCCGTAGCGATACCGTTCCAGCTTGACGCGGCCGTCCTTCAAAACCAGCAGTCCGGTGACGCGGTTGAGTTCAAGATAGTCTTCAATTGCATAGCGTTTGCCGCGGTCGCTGAAATGCACAGGCCCGAGCGGCGTGCCTGCCACCGGCAGCGGCGACGGCTGCGCCGCTCGCGGTACGGTGCGCACCGGAAACAGCCGGTCGATGTTGCGGAAGGTATTCACCGCCAGATCCGGCGTCAGCACGCCGTCGTAGATCTGGCGCACCGTACCGATCGGTTCCGCAGCGTGCGGATAGGAAACCTGCCCTGCGGTCCCGGCTGTCGCCGGCCCAGCCCGCGACGCGCTGGTCGCCAGCAACACCGCTGCAATAAACCAGACCAGTGCTGCCCGTCGCTTGCGGTTGAACACGCGCGCGACGATGCCTCGAGGCGCGATCAGTTTGAGCGCACGCGTCACGGCCGCTCGCCCGCCCAGCGGCCACCGCTCACCCGCGGAATTCCCGCAAGATCGGGTGCGCTGAAAACATCCGAAAACCCTGCTTGCTCGAGCAATTGTGCACAGGCCGCAGACTGATCGTGACCGTGTTCCAGCAGCGCCCAGCCTCCTGCATGCAAATGCCCCGGGGCCTGCGCAATGATGCGGCGCAAGTCGCGCAGGCCGTCGGCACCGGCCGCGAGTGCCGCGTTCGGCTCGAAGCGCAAATCGCCCTGCTGCAGATGCGCGTCCTCATCAGCGATGTAAGGCGGATTGGCGGCGATCACGTCATAACGTTCACCTTCAAACGCAGCGTACCAGTCGCTGGCGACGCAGCGCGTGTTGCGCGGCGCCCAACGCCGTGCGTTTCCCGCCGCAACTGCAAGCGCCGGTGCCGATGCCTCCGCCAGGGTCACCTGCACTAGCGGACGTTCAGCCGCGATGGTCACGCCGATGCAGCCACTGCCGGCACCGAGGTCGAGCACGCGGCCCGCGACATCCGCGGGAACGCGCTCGAGCGCGAGCTCCACCAGCAGTTCGGTCTCCGGGCGCGGAATCAGCACGGCGGGCGTGACCGTGAATTCACGCCCGTAGAATTCGCGCGCGCCGGTGAGGTAGGCCACCGGTATGCCCGCGGTCCGGCGCGCGATGAGGTCACGAAATTCCTCGACCGCCGCCATCGCGACGGCATCGTCGCCATGCGCGATCAGCCAGGCTTCATCGCGTTGCAACTGGTGGCGGAGCAGCACGCGCGCATCAACACGTCCAACGGCCGCCTGGGCGGCTTGCAGCAACGCGGACACGGTGTAGGGTTGCGCCACAAGAAATTATGAAAAGATGAATAAAATCAATTGGTTATGTGGCGCCCTGCTCTTCAGCCAGCTGCGCCAGCAGCTCCGCCTGATGTTCCGCCGCCAGGGCGTCGACCAGTTCATCCAGATCACCATCGACGAGTTGCGCGATCTTGTACAGCGTCAGGTTGATGCGATGGTCGGTGACCCGGCCCTGTGGAAAATTGTAAGTACGAATGCGCTCGCTGCGATCACCGCTGCCGATCAGTGACTTGCGTGTCGCCGCGGTTTTCGATTGCTGCTCACGCAGCTGCCGGTCCTTCAGCCGCGCGGCCAGCACCGCCAGTGCGCGCGCCTTGTTCTTGTGCTGCGAACGGTCATCCTGGCACTCGACGACCAGGCCCGTCGGCAGATGGGTAATGCGGATCGCCGAATCGGTCTTGTTGACATGCTGGCCGCCGGCGCCGGACGCGCGGAAGGTGTCGATGCGCATCTCCGCCGGATTGAGCACGATCTCGCTGACCTCGTCGGCTTCCGGCATCACCGCCACCGTGCAGGCCGAAGTATGCACACGACCCTGCGTCTCGGTCACCGGCACGCGCTGCACGCGATGGCCGCCCGATTCGAACTTGAGCTTGGAATAGGCGCCCTGACCGATGATCTTGGCAATGATTTCGCGGTAGCCGCCGAGGTCCGACGGGCTTTCCGAGATGACCTCGACCTGCCAGCGCTTGCGTTCGGCATAGCGCGCATACATGCGGAACAGTTCGGCCGCGAACAACGCAGACTCGTCACCCCCGGTGCCGGCGCGGATTTCAAGAAAAATATTGCGCTCGTCATTGGGATCGCGCGGCAGCAGCAGCTTTTGCAACTCGCCTTCCAGCGCCTCAAGGCGCGCGCGCGTTTCCTCGACCTCGGCCTCGGCAAACTCGCGCATCGCCGGATCGCGGGCCATCTCCTGCGCCGTTTTCAGGTCCGCCTCGCTGCCCTGGTAACGCTGGTAGAGCTCGACCACCGGCCCGAGCTCGGCGTGCTCACGCGTGAGCTTGCGATAGTTGTCCATGCTTGCCGTCACATTCTCGGCGGTCAGCAGGCGGTTGATTTCTTCCAGTCGCATCGACAACTGGTTTAGTTTTGCGGCAATGCTGGGCTTCATCAATACGGGCTCTGGCCGCGGCGGGCGCGGCGGTTAGGCGACTGTGCCGTTACTCGGGTCGCTGAATCTGGTAGAGGCGTGCGATCAGCGCCGCCAGCTCGTCGCGCTCATCCTGCGCCGCGTGATTCAGTGCATGCGACGGCGGATGCATGAACTTGTTGGTCAGCGCCCGCGACAGCTCATCCATGACCTGCTGCGGGTCAGTGCCGTGCGCGAGCCGGCGTTGCGCGCGCTCGAGCTCATGCCGGCGCGAGCGCTCGGCGGTATCGCGCAGCGCGCGTATGGTCGGCACCAGCTCGCGGTTGTCGAGCCAGTGCATGAAATCCGAACACTGGTTCTCGATGATGACTTCAGCCTGCGCCACCGCATTGCTGCGCTGGTCCATGCCCTCGCGCGCAATCTGGCCCAGGTCATCCACCGTGTACAGAAACGCATCATCGAGTTCGCTGACTTCGGCCTCGATGTCGCGCGGCACCGCCAGATCGAACATCAGCATCGGCCGGTGCTTGCGCGCTTTCAGCGCGCTTTCGGTGAGTCCCTTGCCGATCACCGGCAGCGGACTTGCGGTGCAGCAGATCACGATGTCGTACAGCGCAAGCTGTGCGGCGAGATCGTTCAGCGGAATCACGTGCCCGAAAAAACGGTCGGCCAGCTGCTGCGCGCGCACCATCGTGCGGTTCGCAAACGTCATGCGCCGCGGATGGTGGGCGGCAAAATGCGTGGCGGTGAGGTCGATCATTTCGCCGGCGCCGATGAACAGTACGCTTTGCTCGGCGATGCTCGGATAAATGCTTTCGGCCAGGCGCACCGCAGCGGAAGCCATCGACACCGTGCTCGCACCGATGTCGGTTTCACTGCGCACGGTCTTCGCCACCGAAAACGTGCGCTGGAACAGCTTGTTGAGCAGCCAGCCCAGCGTGCCGGCGGCCTCGGCCGAGCGCACGGCGTTCTTGAACTGGCCGAGGATCTGCGGTTCGCCCAGCACCATCGAATCGAGGCCGCTGGCAACGCGGAAGGCGTGTTTCACCGCGCGGTCCTGCGGTAATTCATACAAATAGGGCGCAATCTGCCCCGGCCTCAGGCGATGATAGGCGGCGAGCCAGTCCACCGCGAGTTGCGGCTCGGAGGTCGAGCAGTAGACTTCGGTGCGATTGCAGGTCGATATGATCGCCGCCTCGCTGACCGGGCGACGGTCGACCAGGTCGCGCAAGGCCTGGGTCAGCTGTTCGGCGTGGAAAACCACCCGCTCGCGCACATCCAGCGGCGCGGTCTGGTGGTTCAGTCCGAAAGCGAATAGCGGCATGGGCAGGGCGGCGCGCATCTCAAAAAGACCTTGTATTTTAGCCGCTTACCCGCACCCCCGCCAATCGCGAACGCGGTTCGCGGCGGGTCAACCCGGGGTCAGGTGGAGATCGCGATCATGTCGAAATCGGCCTTGGTTGCCGAGCAGTGCGGGCAAGTCCAGTCCGCCGGCACGTCCTCCCAGCGGGTGCCGGGTGCGATGCCTTCATCGGGCAGGCCGGCGGCCTCGTCATAGATGAAGCCGCAGAGGATGCACTGCCATTTTTTCATGGCCGCTCAGGACTGCTCGTTGATCATGGGCTGGCCGCCCGCGTAGCGCTTGAGGTTTTCCGTAAACACCGTCGCCGCACGGCCGTCGTTGCCATCCGAGGCCGAGGCGTTGTGCGGCGAGACGATGACGTTGGGGATGTCCCACAAGGGCGACTCCGCCGGCAGCGGTTCTTTCTCGAACACATCGAGGTAGGCGCCGGCAATCTGTTTCGACTGCAGCGCGGCAATCAGCGCTTTTTCATCCGCCACCGCACCGCGCGCGACATTGATCAGGCAGGCGTGCCTGGGCATCAGCGCCAGCGTCTTGGCATTGACCAGCTGGTGGGTCTCCTGGGTGTACGGGCACGCCAGCACCAGCCAGTCGCACCGCGGCAGCAGCGCCGGCAATTGATCCAGCGTATGCATTTCGTCGACCGGGTCACCGTCGCGTTTCGGGCTGCGCCGCAGGCCAATCACTTTCATGCCCAGGGCCTGGCCCATGCGCGCAACCGTGGCGCCGATGGTGCCGAGCCCGACGACGATGACAGTCTGCCCCTGCAGGTCGCGCGGCGTGTCCTTGCCGCGTGCAGGATCCCATTTGTGTTCACGCTGCGCCGCTAGCCAGCGCGGAAACCCGCGCGCCAGCATCAGCAGCCCGCAAATGGCCGTCTGGCCCACCGGCTCGCCATTGGTGCCGGCCGAGGTGGTCAGCCGCACCGTGCGCTCACGCAGCGCCGGCAGGAACGGATGCTGGTCGATGCCGGTGCTGGTGAAGTGCACCCACTTCAGATTGGGCGCAATTTTCACGGCCTCGCCAAAACTTTTGTACAGCTCTGAAAACCGGATGTCGCGGGTCAGGTAGGCAACCTCGGCCTTTGCCACGTCGGCGGCTGGGAGCGGCTGCGCCGCGTCATCCGGCAGATGAATGATCTGCGGCGTCACGCCCGCGGCTTTTGCCGCCGCTTGCAGCTGGTCGCCGAACTGCGCAACAAATCCCCTGGACAACAAGATGCCCGTCATTGCCATGCTCTCCCCGGTGCGGTTGGATCAGTTCTTGTCGCGCTTGAACAGCGCGTCGAGCTTCTGCTCGTAGGCGTGGTAATCGAGATAATCATAGAGATCATCGCGCGACTGCATCAGGTCGACCACGTTCTTCTGGTGGCCGTCCTTGCGGATCGCCTGGTAAACCTTCAGCGCCGCGGCGTTGGCGGCACGCCAGGCCGACAGCGGATACAGCGCCAGCGCGACATTCGCACTGGCGAGCTCCTTGACGGAAAACAACGGCGTCTGCCCGAACTCGGTGATGTTGGCGAGGATCGGCACTTTCACCGCATCGGCGAATTTTTTGTACATTGCGAGTTCGGTGATCGCTTCCGGAAAAATCATGTCCGCGCCGGCCTCGACACAGGCGACGGCACGCTCTACCGCAGCGTCGAGACCCTCCACTGCGAGCGAATCGGTACGCGCGATGATCACAAAGTCCTTGTCGGTCTTGGCATCGGCCGCGGCCTTGATGCGGTCCACCATCTCATCCTTGCTGACGATTTCCTTGTTCGGGCGGTGTCCGCAGCGCTTCTGCATCACCTGATCTTCGATATGCATTGCCGCGGCGCCGAACTTGATCAGCGACTTCACCGTGCGCGCGATGTTGAAGGCACCGCCAAAGCCAGTGTCCACGTCCACCAGCAGCGGCAGGCTGCAGGCATCGGTAATCCGGCGCACATCGGTGAGCACGTCGTCCAGAGTGCTGATCGCCAGATCAGGAACGCCCAGTGATCCGGCCGCGACGCCGCCACCGGAGAGATAAATGGCCTTGAAACCGCTGCGCTCGGCGAGTCGTGCATGGTAGGCATTGATCGCGCCTACGATCTGCAGCGGTTTTTCGGCAGCCAGCGCGGCGCGAAAACGGGCGCCGGCGGTTTGCTGGGCGGCCCCAGCAGCGGAAAGGTCGGTCATGGCATGGGCTCCTGGTATCCGCTGCGGTTACGGCAACCGCGCGGAATAAAGTGGGGTCGCTGTCCGGGCAGCAGTCGCTACTGGGTCTGCTGTCCGGCATCTGGACGAAATACATTTTTGTTGAAAAATAAGGCTTTAAAAAGATAGCACAGGACGGGCTATTTCGCTAGGACGGACACAGTGGCATAATCACGGCTCCCCAGTCTCACGATTCGGACTAAGTCATGGCTAATGCAAAACTCTCCGACGACGACACCGCGGGCCGGCTGACCGGCACCCAGAGCATCGAGCGCGCCCTGCTGCTGCTCCGTGAAATCGCCGCCCACAACCGTTCCGGGTCCCGCCTGCTCGACCTCGCCACCCGCACCAGCCTGCAGCGACCGACGGTGCATCGCATGCTGAAATGCCTGGCGCATGAGGGCATGGTGCAGCAGGATTCCGAAACACACCGTTATTTCCTCGGGCCCATGGCCTACGAGCTCGGTCTGACTGCCGCGCCTCGCTTCAATTTGCGCGAGATCTGCCATCCGGCAATGACGCGAATTGCGGAGGCAACGGGCGACACGGTATTCCTTACCCAGCGAAGCGGCCTGGACGCGGTGTGCATCGACCGCCACGAGGGCACGTTCCCGATCAAGACCTTCACCCTCGAAGTGGGCATGCGCCGGCCGCTGGGCGTCGGCACCGGCAGCCTGGCCATACTGGCCGCGCTGCCCGAAGAAGAGTTTCGCAACATCATTGCCAGCAATGAGCCGCGTCTGCAAGAGCACGGTCTGAGCGGCCCTGCGCTGCTGTCGCAGGCGCGCAAGGCCCAGAAACTGGGATTTGCCGTGCGCGAAACCCCGTCACTGGCGGGCGTGCGTTCCATCGGCCAAGTGTTGCGCAATCAGAGCGGCATGCCGTTTGCTGCGCTGTCGATTTCAGCAATTTCCAGCCGCATGGCCGAGCGCCGTGTGCAGGAACTGTCGACCATATTGCGCAACGAATCACGGTTGATCGAGCGCCAGATCGCCAACGGCATGGAAATCCGCTGAGCGGTGCATTGCCAGCCGGCACCCACCGACAAGGAATGACCCGATGAAATCGTGTTTTCGCCTGATCTGCGCTGCGCTGCTGGCCATGGTCACCGTGTTCAGCGCTCAGGCGCAAAGCTACCCGAGCAAGCCGGTGCGTCTGGTGGTGCCGTTTCCGCCCGGCGGCAGCAATGACGTGCTGTCGCGCATCATGGCCGAATCGATGGCCCCGGGTCTGGGGCAGCAGATCAATGTTGACAACCGCGGCGGTGCTGGCGGCCGGATCGGTTCTGAGCATGTCGCAAAGGCTGATCCGGACGGCTACACGATCCTCAATATCCAGTCCTCGTTCACGACCAATATCGCCACGCAGGCGAAGATGCCTTACGACGCGCAGAAGGACTTTGCGTACATCGGCATGATGGCGCTGGGACCGATGCTGGTGATCGTGCATCCTTCGATGCCGGTGAAAAGCGTCAATGAACTGGTACGTCTGGCCAAAGCGCGTCCGGGCGCCCTGAATTACGGCTCTTCGGGGGCCGGCGGCATCAACCACATGTCCACGGCGCTGTTTGCCAATCTGGCCGGCGTCAACATCGTGCATGTACCCTACAAAGGCATAGGCCCGGCCATGATCGACCTGATCGGCGGTCATGTGCAACTGATCATCACCAGCTTTCCTTCCGCTTTCAGCCACGTCAAATCGGGCCGGCTGAAAGCATTGGCAACGGCGGGCGCCAAACGCACCAGCTTCGCGCCGGAACTGCCAACAGTCGCGGAGTCCGGCGTTCCCGGTTATGCGGCGCAACACTGGTGGGGCCTCGCCACTTCCGCCAAAGTGCCTGACGACATCGTGAACCGGCTCGCTGCTGAAATGAGCAAGGTCCTGCGATCGCCGCAGCTGAAAGACCGGTTTGCCAACGAAGGCGCTGAACCGCTGATCATGACCCGCGACGAGCTGCGCAAATATGTGCTTTCGGAAATCGAGCGCTGGCGCAAGGTCGCGCGCGACTCCGGCATCCGGCCGGAATGACCGGCCGATGGGTGTATCGCAGCGTAATTACGATCCCTCTGCCCGTGGCCCGCTGAACGGCGTACGCGTCGTCGATCTGTCGCGTCTGGTCGCCGGCAACCAGGTCACGCAAGTGCTCGGCGATTTCGGCGGTGAGGTCATCAAGGTCGAGCCACCCGCCGGCGACACGCTGCGTGCATGGACGGTCGAGCAGGTCGACACCAACTGGAAACTGTACGCCCGCAACAAGAAAAGCCTCGGGCTGGAACTGCGCAAACCCGAGGCGCGTGAGCTGTTGCTGCAATTGTTGTCTACCGCGGCCGTTTTCGTCGAGAGCTTCCGCCCCGGCACGCTGGAATCCATGGGCCTGGGACCGGATGTCCTGCTCGCGCGCAATCCAAAACTGGTCATCGTGCGAATTTCGGGCTGGGGCCAGGACGGCCCCTACAAGCGGCGCCCCGGCTTCGGCACCCTGGTCGAAGGCATGTCGGGCTTTGCCGCGCTGAACGGATTCGACGACCGCGAACCGGTGTTGCCGCCGATGTATCTCGCGGACACCATCGCCGGCCTCTATGGCGCGGCTGGCGTGCTGATCGCGCTGCGCGAGGTCGAGCAGAACAATGGCACGGGTCAGGTCATCGATCTGGCGCTGCTCGATCCGCTGTTCGCGGTACTGGGGCCGCAGGCCGCCAATTACCGCCTCACCGGCAAGATCAAACCGCGCACCGGCAGCCGCTCCACCAACGCAGCACCGCGCAACGCCTACAAGTGCAAGGACGGCAAATTCGTCGGCCTTTCGGCATCAATCCAGAAAATGGCCGAACGCGTGTTTGAATCCATCGGCCGGCCCGACCTGATCACCAACCCGCGTTACAAGACCAATGCCGACCGCGTCCGGCATGCCGCGGAACTCGACGCCATCATCGGGGAATTCATCTTGCAGCGCACGCAGGCGGAGAATGTCGCATTTTTCGAGAAAGCCGATGTCACCATCGGGCCGATCTACGACATTTCGCAGATTGTCGAAGACCCGCATGTGCTCGCACGCGAACTGATCGCCGACTACCCGGATCAGGACATGGGCGCCTATCCCATGCACCACGTGGTGCCGCGGCTGTCCGGTACACCGGCATCGGTCCGCACGCCGGCGCCGAAACTCGGCGAGCACAACAAGGCACTGCTGGCCGAACTGGGTATAGACGCCGCAACCTATCAGAAGCTGCTGGACGCGGGTATTGTCTGCGCCGGCAAAACAGCACCCGCCGGCGAAGAATGACCGGCGCCAGCCGTATCTCTCAATAGAACCCAAGGATCAGAACATGTATCGAGAATTTCCGGTTTGGCGCTCACTGATGTACGTGCCGGTCAATGTGGAGAAATACGTCGACAAGGCGCACACCCGCGGCGCCGACGTGATCCAGCTCGACATCGAGGACAGCGTGCCGCTGTCGGAGAAAGCCAACGCCCGCAAGCTGGTCGAGAAAAATGCCGCCCGCGTACGCCGTGGCGGCGCCGACGTCGTGGTGCGCATCAACCAGCCGCTGTCGATGGCGGTGCGCGATATCGAGCAATCGGTATGTCCCGACGTCGACGGCATCGCCGTGACCAAGGTCACGGGTGCCGCGCACATCCAGCTGCTCGATGAGCTGGTGTCCGAACTGGAGCAGATCCGCGGCATGACCGTCGGTCACACCAAATTCATCGCCATGATCGAAACGCCGGAAGCCTTTTTCCAGATCCGCGAGATCACCACGGCAAGCAGCCGCATTGTCGCCTGCAACATCGGCGGCGAGGATTTCGCGCTCAACAACAACATGCAGCCCACGGGCGATGCCCTGTTCTACCCGAAGCAGCACATGATTTTCGCCGCGAACGCCGCCGGCATCATGCCGCTGGGTTTTGTCGACAGCGTCGCCACCTTCGGGGACTGGGAAAACTTTCGCAAGATGGTGAGGCGTTCACGCGACTTCGGCTTTGTCGGCGCCGGCTGCATCCATCCCGGCCAGGTCACCATCGTCAACGAGGAATACAAGCCGAGCGCCGCAGAGGTTGAATATGCGCGCAAGGTCATCGCCCTGGACAAGGAAGCCGCAGCGGCCGGCCGCGCCTCCTTCGCGCTCGACGGCAAGATGATCGACATCCCGATCATCGTTCGCGCGGAACGTCTGCTCAAGCGTTACGAAGCCATCAGCGCCCGCGAGGCCCGCACACTGGACGCGATGAAGGGCTGAACGCTCCGCATGCATGCGGACGCCGACATCGGCGATGCATTGCCCATTCTCTTTCGCCGGTACGTCGGCTACGATGGCGCGTCGCAGCGGCAACCGCCCGTTGGACCCATCGAAGGAGTTTCAAAAACATGAATGTAATCAATAGGTTATCATTTATTGTTGTTTGCAGTGCCTTTGCATCGATGGCAGCGGTCGCGCAACCGCTGCCCCAATATCCGACCAAGCCGGTGCGCATCATCGTCGCGTTCCCGCCGGGCAGCTCCACCGACATCGTTGCACGGATCGTCGGCGAGCGGCTGACCGAGGCCTGGGGCCAGAACGTCGTCATCGAGAACCGCCCGGGCGCGTCCGGCAATATCGGCACGCAGGCCGCGCTGCGTGCCAATCCGGACGGCCACACGCTCTTCATGAACAGCTCGGCGATCGCGGTCAACGTAAGCCTGTATGCCAAGCCGGGGTATGCGATGAAAGATATCGTACCGATCCTGCAGGGCCCGACCACACCCAACCTGATCACGGTGCATCCGTCGGTCAAGGCCAACACTCTGCAGGAACTGATCGCGCTCGCAAAATCGACGCCGCTGAGTTACGGCTCTTCCGGCACCGGCACGACGCCGCACCTCGACATGGAAATGATTTTCAAGACGCTCGCAAAAACCGATATCACCCATGTGCCCTACAGCCCCGCTGCGGCGGCTACCGCGGTCGTTGCCAATCAGGTTCCGGTCGGCTCGACATCGTTGCCCCCTGCGGTCCCCTTCGTCAAGAGCGGACGCCTGCGCGCCATTGCGGTGACGACGGCAAAGCGCTCCTCTGTGCTGCCCGATGTGCCGACCGTTGCTGAATCCGGTTTTCCGGGCTTTGACGATTACACGTGGTTCTCGGTGTTCGCGCCCGCGGGCGTGCCCGCGGGCGTGGTCAAAAAGATCAACGAAGAATTCACGCGCGCGCTGCAATCAGCACCGGCCAAGGCCCGCCTCGAAGCGCTGTCGCTTGAATTCACGCCGAACACGCCGGCAGAATTTGCAGTGCGCCTGAAGGCCGAAGTCGCCAAATACGCGCAAATGGTCAAGCAGTCAGGCGCCCGCGTCGACTAGGCCCTTATGCGCAACGTCACCGACAAGACCATCACGCAGGCCGTCATCCATTCATTCGACGGCGCAACCAATCCACGGCTCCGGCAACTGCTCGAACGGCTGACATACCATCTGCATGCGTTCGCGCGGGACGTAAACCTGACGCATGAGGAATGGAAGGCGGGGATCGATTTTCTCTACCGGGCAGGCAAGATCTCGGATGAAGCACGCAACGAGTTCATCCTGACCTCCGACGTGCTCGGGTTCTCGTCGCTGGTCGACATGCTGCAAAGCGGTGCCGGCGCCACCGAGCACAGCGCACTCGGCCCCTTTCATGCCGAAGGTTCGCCGCCACTCGCGGTAGGGGGCGACATCAAACGCGACAACGACGGCGACCCCATGCTGGTGCGCGGCCGGGTGTTGAATGCCAGCGGACAGCCGGTTCCCGCCGCACAACTCGATTTCTGGCAGGCAGCCATCAATGGTCTCTACTGGCAACAGGATCCGGCCCAGGATCAGCACAACCTGCGCTTCCGCATGATCACGGGGCACGATGGCGCCTACGCTTTCACCACGGTGCGGCCCGCACCCTACAGCGTGCCGTACGACGGCCCGGTGGGTGATCTGTTGCGTGCTGGCGGTCGCCATGCCTGGCGACCGGCGCATTTTCATTTCATTGTCAGCGCGCCGGAGTACCGTCCATTGACCACCGAGGTGTTCTTCGCGGACGACCGCTACATCGACGAAGACGCGGTATTCGGCGTGCGCGAGTCCCTGGTGGTGACTGCAGGCCTTAATGACGATCGGGCACTGGCGCAACGTTATCGCCTGCCGACACCGTTTCATAGTGTGGAGTTTGATTTCCGCCTGACCCGGTAATCCGTCGCGAGCTGCGGTGCATGCCGTAAAATTCCAGCGTTTCCCCGCAACATTCGAGGCAAATACCATGGCTGCAGATCTTGAATCCCTGAAACAGTGGATCGGCCGCACCGAAACGGCCGTTGATTACGTCACCGTGCCGGCGGTCAACCGCCTGTCGGCGACACTGGATCGCGATGATGCCTTTCCCAGAATGGGAGATCCGCTGCCGGTCGGCTGGCACGCCATACTGTTCCCGCGCGTCGTGCGGCATTCGCAAATCGGTCCCGACGGCCATCCGCAGCGCGGCGATTTTCTGCCGCCGGTACCGCTGCCGCGACGCATGTTCGCCGGCAAACGCACCACCTTCCTGGCGCCGCTGCTGGTGGGCGACGAAGTTCACCGTGAGTCCGCAATCCAGAATGTCACCGTCAAGGAGGGCCGCAGCGGGCGCATGGTGTTCGTCACCGTGAAAACCGACATCCGCAGTCCCCGCGGAGTAGCCATCACCGAAGAACAGGACATCGTCTATCGCGGCGAGCCCGACAAGAACGCGCCGCCGCCGGCGCCGCAGCCGGCGCCCGGCAAGGCAGTGTGGACCCATCAGGTCACGCCGGATCCGGTGATGCTGTTCCGCTACTCGGCACTGACCTTCAACGGTCACCGCATCCATTACGACAAGCCGTACGTCACCGGTACCGAGGGTTACCCCGACCTGATCATGAACGGCGGGCTGACCACGCTGCTGACCTACGAACTTGCGCGTACCCATGGCACCACGCCGATTAAGTTCATGTCCTCGCGCAATGTGCGCGCACTGTTCGTCAACCGCACCATCACCTTCTGCGGCGAACCCAGCGCCGACAACAAGACGGCCAAACTGTGGGCACAGGACGACAGCGGCGCGCTGGCACTGACCGCAGAAGCGGAGTTTTCCTGATGGCCGGCGGACCGCTTGAGGGCGTGCGCATCGTCGACCTGACTTCGGTCGTCGTCGGGCCGCTCGCGACACAGATCCTCGCCGATCACGGTGCCGAGGTGATCAAGGTCGAAAACAAATCGGGCGATCTGGTGCGCAACATGAACGGCAAATCGGTGACGCCGGGCATGGGTGCGAAATTCCTGCACCTGAACCGCAACAAGCGCTCCATCGTGCTTGACCTGAAACACCCCGACGGCCATGCGGCGCTGCTGAAACTCATCGCACGTGCCGACGTGCTGGTGTGGAATGTGCGTCCGCCGTCAATGGCGCGAATGAAGCTGTCCTACGAAGACGTGCGCAAGGTCAATCCGGGCATCATCTACTGCGGCATGTTCGGGTTCGGGCAGGACGGCCGTTACCGCGACAAGCCCGCTTACGACACCATCATCCAGGGTTCGGGCGGAATGGCGGCGCTGCACCACCGGGCGTCCGGTGAACCGCGCTTCGTGCCGATGGTCGTTGCCGACAAGACCGTAGGCCTGATCGCCGTGCAGATGATCTGCATGGCGCTTTACCGCAAAGCGAAAACCAACGAGGGCTGCGCCATCGAGATCCCCATGTTCGAGAACATGGTCAAATTCGTGCTCGAAGAACATATGTACCTGAAGACCTTCGATCCGCCGCTGGGCGAAACCGGCGACCCGCGCCTGCTGGATCCGATGAACAAGCCCATCCCGACCAAGGACGGCTGGATCTGCATCTCGGCGAACACAAACAATCAGGCATTCGCATTTTTCGATGCGATCGGCCGCCCCGAGCTCAAGACCGATCCGCGCTTCAACAGCGTGTCGGCACGGTTTGCCAACGTCGCCGATTATTTTGACATCCGCATGAAGGCGCTGCAGCGCCGGACTACCGACGAATGGCTGAAGATATTCGACGCGGGTGACGTGCCGGCCATGCCTTATCACACGCTCGACAGTGTGCTCGATGATCCGCACCTCACCGATATCCGGTTCTTCGAAATGAAGGATCACCCGACCGAAGGCCGCACCCGCAGTATGCGCCTGCCCAACAAATGGTCCTGCGGTACGCGTGACGGCTGGAGCCCCGCGCCGAAACTCGGCGAGCAGAGCGTCGAAATTCTGCGCGAAATCGGCCTGGACGAAACCGAGATTCAGGCCTTGCTCGCCAGCGGCACGACCGTCGATGGCCGGCCGGAAAAAAACTGACGCGCGTGTCGCTTCAGGCATAATCTTTCGCCTTTACACCTATGGAGATCGCCATGCATTCGAGTTTCCGTCACGGCTTCGTGACGATGTTGCTGGTTTCAGCCACGTTCATCGCTACAGGTCCCGCGCATGCACAGGCGGCCACTGCCGAATTCACGCCGCAAGTCGGTCAGGCCGGCAAAGATGTCATCTGGGTGCCAACGCCAAAGAGCCTGGTTGAAAAAATGCTCAAAATGGCCGAGGTCAAGCCCAGCGATTACGTGATTGATCTCGGCTCCGGCGATGGCATCACCGTCATCACCGCCGCCAAGCAGTTCGGCGTCCGCGCCCTGGGCATCGAGTACAACCCGGACATGGTCGAACTGGCCAAGCGCAACGCGCAAAAAGAGGGGGTTGCCGAGCGCGCAGAGTTTGTCCGCGGCGATATTTTCGCAACGGATTTCAGCAAGGCCACGGTGCTCACCATGTACCTGTTACCCTACCTGAACACGAAGTTGCGGCCGACAATACTCAACATGAAGCCGGGCACGCGCGTGGTATCACACGCGTTTACCATGGAAGACTGGTCACCGGATCAGACGGATTCAGCCGAAAGTCGCACTGCGTATTTGTGGATTGTTCCGGCCAAAGTCGACGGTCGCTGGAAAATCGGCCAGAGCGAAATCGAGCTCAAACAGAAATTCCAGGTCATCGAGGGCACCTACCGCAATAACGACACTACCTACCGCCTGACGCACACCAATCTGCGCGGCGACCAGATCAGCTTTACCGCAGGCGCTGCCACTTACACCGGGCGCGTCAACGGCTCCACCATGCAGGGCACCATGCGCCCGCGGCCTGATGCGCCGGCCGTGGCGTGGACCGGCACGCTGATCAAGCCGCAATAACCGGCACGCCGCCCGTCAGTGCGGTAGCTTGACCGCACGCGTGTCCAGGTCCACCGGGCGCAACACCCGGTAAACCGGAACCTCGCTGCTCGCCGCCGTCGTTGGCGGCGAGCCTTTCTTGTCCACCGGAATTATGCCGAAAGACACGAAACTGCTGGGCGATTCCGGTTCCAGCGCGACGGCGACCACGCCGGCGTTCGGCTGCGCCATCGGGATTACATAGCTGCCCGCTGCAAAGCGGACTTTTTTCGGCATCACCTCAGTCGTCACGCGACTGGTAATGCGCCCTTCGATATAGGTGCTGCTCGCGCGACGGTCAGTCACCTGATAGCTTTCGACCTCCAACTCCGCGGGCCGGTTCAGGCGCCGCACATCGACACCCGAATGCATCAGTCGCGTCGCCACGTCATGAAACACCGGCGGTATTACATACGCATAGGGTCGTGCGCGCTTGATTTCCGCCGCCGCATGCAGGGAATCCGACCAGTCGACCTCAATCTCTTTCAGCGCGCCGGTATTTGGATCCAGCATCATCAGCTTCTGCTTGATGACGGGGCTCTTCAGCGTCACCGCGACCATGTCTTCCGGCTGCGGATCACGCCCGCGGCGGACGATGTCGGCTCGGGCTGCCTCGACCGTATCGATCAACTGCTGCGCGTTGCCGGCCGCGGTGTTGAGTAAACTGGTAATGGCCACCACATGCGTATGTACCCGGCGGGCAAAACTCTCCCGGCCGATGCCCACGCCACGGCTTTCAACGAGAAATGACACCGCGTTCTGCAGGCCGGCAAAGTTGCGACCGATGTCCGGCGTGGTGCCACCCATGGACACCAGCAGATTCTTCGGGTTGTAGCTGGTCGTGTAATACCAGAAATGCGTATACCCTGCGCGCTCGACATCGCTGCGCATGGTGCCCAGAAACTTCTGGTCGGCCAGCGCCGTCAGTGTCGGATGCACATTGGGATTGGTGGCGTACTGCACCATCAGATCATATGACTGCAGGGTGCCGAATTTTTCGATCCAGCGATTGGCGACACTGAACTCATGCGCGTCGATGAACATGTGCGGCTCATACTCTCCAACCACTCGATGCAGCGCCCGCGTTTCGGGCAAGTCGACCTTAACGTGGTCGCGATTGATATCAATTGTGCTGTAGGGAGAACGCCGGAAATGATACGCGCCGTCAGGATTCGAATGCGGCACGATGACAACGGTGAGGCGGTCGAGCAGTGGCCGCAGGCTTCCGGTCGCCAGTTCCTGTGCCAGCACCAGCATCGCCTCACCGCCCGCGGGTTCGTTGCCGTGCTGCAAACCTGCCATGACCACGACGGGACGGCCGAGACGGCGCAGATCAGCCGGACTCTTGCGGTCGGAACCCGATAACACCAGCGCGGGAATGGCGCGGCCCTCCTGCGACGCGCCCACCATGCGCACCTGGACCACTTTTGCGCGGCGCTGCAAGCCTTCGACGAATGCGAGCATTTCCTCGTGCGACGTGAAGTCCTGCCGCCCCGGCTTAAGGCCCGGTGTGTCGTAAGCCACCGCCGGATCGGGATAACGCTGGCGCACTTCCGCGCTTTGCTTGTACGCGCGCTCCGGATCGAACTGCGCCTGCAGCAACGGCGCCTGAACTGCAGCAACCGCCGTCAGTGCGACAAATGCAATCAGTGATCGACGCATGGCTTTCAACATGATCTCGCTTCCTCATTTATCCGGGAATGCTGCGGTTACATTAAAGCATTTCTGCGTTCCGCCCGTACCGGTAGTCATCCCGTCGGACGATATAATTAACATATCTCTTGCAGAATAATCGCAGTTTTACCAAGGAATGCAAAATGCCCGACACAACCCAACACGCCGTTGTCATTGGTGGCGGCATCATGGGCGGCGACATTGCCACGCTGTTCGCCGCCCGAGGCTGGACGGTACATGTCATGAGCCCTTCGGCCAAAACCCGCGATGCATTGCCGGCGCGCATTGCCGCCGGACTCGCCAAGCTCGGCGCTGCCGCAAGCAGCGCCGCCGCTGTGCAGACCTATGCCGAGCTCAATGCGATACCATGGGCCAAGGTCGACATCGTCGTCGAGGCCGCGCTCGAGGATCTGCCGCTGAAGCAAAAGCTGTTCGCGGAGGTGGAGCAGCTGGCGAAACCAGAGATCCCTCTGGTCAGCAATACCTCCAACTTTCCGATCGGCGACATCGCCAAGGGCCTCAAGCACCCGAAACGCGTGGCCGGTCTGCACTTCTTCATGCCCGCACACCTGGTTCCGCTGGTCGAGGTGGTGAGTTCGCCGCTGA
Source organism: Burkholderiales bacterium (assembly GCA_041620115.1). GTDB lineage: Bacteria > Pseudomonadota > Gammaproteobacteria > Burkholderiales > SG8-41. The sequence continues at coordinate 21,317 of JBFKCU010000006.1, forward strand.
CCGACCCCAAGACTGCCGAGGGCCTGGTGCAGTTACTGAAGAACCTGGAAAAGGCGCCGATCTGGGTCAAGAAAGACGTACCCGGCTTCGTCGGCAACCGCCTGCAGCACGCGATGATGCGAGAGGCGCTGTATCTGATTGCCGACGGGGTCACCGATGCCGGGGGCATAGACACGGCCGTGCGCTACGGCTTCGGCTTCCGCTTCATTGCCTGCGGGCCCATGATGCAGAAAGAGATGTCGGGCTGGGATACGCACGACCTGGTCGCGAGCGCACTGTATCCGCATCTGCACGCGGAGAAAACGCCGCCGCAATGGCTGAAGGACATGGTCGCCAAGGGCCGCACCGGCATGAAAGCCAAGGCCGGCATGTGGGACTGGGACGATGACAAGGTCAGGAAAGAAAAGGCCCGTATCGAGCGCGCGCTGCAGGCGGCATTCAAGATTCTGCACGCGGACAACGACTAAGTGCCTGGCTCTTGACCACCCCCACCAAAAAACCCGGCCGGTGGACAGTTTCCGGCTCGAAACTGGCAATCGTCGTGCTGGGCATGCTCGTCCTGTATGCGCTGCTCGGTTTCCTGCTCGCGCCCTGGTTGATCCGGCAGCAGTTGCCCGAACTGGCGGCACAACATCTGAACGCGCAAGCCTCAGTCTCCGCAGTCCGCATCAATCCGTTCCTGCTGACCCTGGAAGCTACCGATCTGGCCGTCGCGGAAAAAAACGGTGCGCCGGTACTGAAAATCGCCCGGCTGTTCGTCGATTTTGAAGCCGGCAGTCTGCTGCGCCGCGCGTGGACCCTTCGCGAGCTTGCCATCGACCGTCCGGTCATCACGGCCGATTTGAATGCGCAGGAAAGCCTTAACCTGACACGATTGCTCCGGCCCACCGCGGCAAAGCCGGGAACGGCGCCGGCGGCGCGGGAACAGCCGCTGCGATTCCTGTTGCAGCATTTCGTCGTGACCGGTGCCAGCATCAGTTACACCGACCATACGGTGCAGCCGGCAGCCCGCGTGCAGTTCAATCCGGTCAACTTCGAAGTGCACGATCTCTCCACGTTACCGGACCAGCGCGGCGAGCACACCATGACGGCACGGCTGCCGGGCGGCGGTCGTCTGCAGTGGCAGGGCAAGATCACCCTTGCGCCTATCGACTCCAGCGGTTCGATCGCGCTCAAGGACGCAAAGCTGGCGACGCTGTGGCGCTTCGTGCAGGACGATCTCGCCATTGCCGAGCCTGCCGGGTCATACGACCTAGGACTGCGCTACCGCATACGCAGCGACCGTGGCGGCTTTGCGGTACAGGCAAGCGACCTGTCTTTGCGGCTGAAGGATGTCGCGCTGACACAGCCGCAAGGCGGGGCACAACTGGGCCGCCTCGCCACGCTGGCTCTGCTCGATGGCAACCTGGATCTGCGGAAGCGCACGCTGGCATTCAAGGAGGTCAGCGTGGGCAAAGGCGAGATCAACGTCACGCTCGA
>JBFKCU010000007.1:0-21787 GCA_041620115.1 Burkholderiales bacterium
GATTCGAGGGATCTGGTGACCGTGCGGCGTGGCGTGCGGTCGTACATCGTTCTGTGACTTAACGCTGAGGAGCAAGCATGGCCCAACTGAATATCAATGGTCGTTCGCATCAAGTCGATGTCGAACCCGATACCCCCCTGTTATGGGTCATTCGCGAGCAGGTCGGCCTGACCGGCACCAAGTATGGTTGCGGTGTGGCGCAGTGCGGTGCCTGTTCCATACATCTGAACGGAGAAGTGGTGCGCTCCTGTGCGCTGCCGGTCAGTGCAGTCAAGCCTGGCGACCGGATTACCACCATTGAAGGTCTATCCAAGGACAGTTCACACCCGGTGCAGAAAGCCTGGGCGGCGATCGATGTGCCGCAGTGCGGCTACTGCCAGTCGGGTCAGATCATGGCGGCTGCGGCCTTGCTGAAGAACAAGCCAAAACCCACGGACAAGGACATCGATGAGGCGATGTCGAACATCTGCCGTTGCGGAACCTACCATCGCATCCGCGCCGCCGTGCACATGGCCGCCGGAACCACCAAGTCGGGCAGTGCCGATGCGGTGAACTCTGATCAACAGCACGCCTAGGATCGGGGAGAACAAACATGAAAAAGACTTACGCTGAAAAACCGGCCAATGTGTCCCGTCGCAAGTTCCTGGTCAGCACCGCCGCTGCCGGCGGCGGCCTCGCGCTCGGATTTAATCTGCCGTTTGGCATCGGTACGGCCGCGGCGCAAGGCGCCGCAGCCGCGTCCGAAGTCAATATCTGGGTGGTGATCAAGCCGGACGACACCTGCGTGATCCGCATTGCCCGTGCCGAGATGGGCCAGGGCACGTTGACCGGTCTCGCGCAGCTGGTTGCCGAGGAACTGGAGTGCGACTGGAAAAAAGTGGTCACTGAGCAGATCACCGCCGGTCAGAACCTCGCGCGCAAGCGCGCCTGGGGCGTGATGTCGACGGCGGGCAGCCGCGGCATCCGCGAATCGCAGGATTATGTCCGCCGCGGCGGCGCGGCGGCGCGCATGATGCTGCTGCAGGCGGCGGCCAACGAGTGGGGCGTGCCGGCGGGCGACCTGCGGGTTGCTAGCGGTGTGATTACACACGCTGCCTCGGGGCGCTCGACGACCTACGGCAAGGTGGCTGCCGCGGCGGCCAAACTGACGCCGCCGGACCCGAAAGGCATCGCGCTCAAGGACCCGAAGAACTGGAAGATCGCGGGCAAGCCGCTGCGCCGGCTCGATACCGCTGACAAACTCAATGGCCAGAAGATTTACGCGATTGACCTGAAAATGCCGGGCATGCTCCATGCCACGGTGAAGAGTTGTCCGGTGTATGGCGGCAAGCTCGCGAGTTTTGTCGAAGCCAAAGTCACCGGGATGCCGGGTGTCAAGCGCGTGCTCAAAATCAACGACACCACGGTGGCCGTGGTCGCCGACACCTGGTGGCGGGCGAAGAAGGCAATGGACGCACTGCCCATCGTCTGGGATGAAGGTCCCAACGCCAAGGTCAACAGCGCGTCGATTGCCGAGCACCTGAAGACCGGCCTGACCTCGGACGATGCGTTTGCAGATATCGACACCGGCGATGCGCCGAAAGCCATCGCGGCGTCGGCGAAGAAAATCGAAGCGGTGTACAGCGTGCCGTTCACGTCCCACACGACCATGGAGCCGATGAACTGCACGGTGAAGCTGTCGCCGGACAAGGCGGAGATCTGGATTCCGACGCAGAACGCGGAAGCTTCACTGGCTGCGCTGTCTTCTTCTTCCGGCCTGCCGCTGGAAAAATGTGAAGCCTACGTCATGGACCTCGGCGGCGGCTTTGGCCGGCGCATCGGCAATCAGGACGTCGTGCGTCAGGGCGTGGCGATTGCCAAGGCCTTTCCCGGTGTGCCGGTGAAAATGGTGTGGACGCGGGAAGAAGACCAGTCGCATGACTTCTACCGGCCGATTGCGCAGGCGCGCATGGCTGCCGGCGTTGATGAGAGCGGCAATCTGACCGGGCTGCACATCCGTGTGTCCGGACAGTCGATCAATGCGTTTGCCAACCCGGCGGCGATCAAGGACGGCAAGGACCGGCGCCAGTTGCAGGGCCTGTGGCCGACACTGGCCGGCGATGCCCAGATCGGCTACACGCATGCCAACCTGCGCACCGAATACGCCATGCGCAACACGCATTTGCCGGTGGGCCCGTGGCGCGGCGTCAACACCAACCAGAACGGCATCTTCTGCGAATGCTTCATGGATGAGGTGGCCAGGCTGGCGGGCAAGGACCCGCTGGAATTCCGTCGCGCCCTGATGAAAGAGCGGCCCAAGCACCTGGGCGTGCTCAATGCGGCGGCCGAGAAGGCCGGCTGGGGCAAGCCGCTGCCCAAAGGCGTGCACCGTGGCATCGCGCAGTTTATGGGTTATGGCAGCTATTCCGCGGCCGTGGCCGAGGTATCGGTCAGCGCCAAGGGAGAGGTCAAGGTGCATCGCTGCGTGTTTGCGCTTGATTGCGGCAACGTCGTCAATCCCGACCAGACGGCGGCACAGATCGAGGGTTCGGTGGCGTATGGCATGACCACGCTGCAGAGCGAGATCTCGGTGGAAGCGGGACGCATTGTTGAAACCAACTTCCACAATTTCCGCGTGATGAAAATCGCCGAGATGCCCAAGGTTGAAGTGGTGCTGGCGCTGACCCATGATTTCTGGGGTGGCGTCGGTGAACCGACCATCTGCGTGGTGGTGCCGGCGATCCTGAACGCGATCCATGCGGCTACCGGCAAACCGGTGCGCAGCCTGCCGCTGAGCAAACAGGGGCTGACGCTGGTCTGATTGGCGGGAGGCCGGCAGCGGCGTGCGCTTTATCGGATGGGTTGTAATCAGCACCGCGATGGCCGCTTGTGCCGTCGCGGTGCCCGTTGCGCCGCTGGTGCCCTATCAGGTTGCTGGCGACTCGATACCCGCCGCGTTGACCGCGCAGGCGGGGCAGCCGGAGCGCGGCCGTGAGATCGTGTCGGGTCGTGATGCCAATTGCCTGCTCTGCCACGCCATTCCGGCGACGGGCGCCCGGTTCATGGGCAACATCGGGCCGGAGTTGTCCGGTATCGGCGCGCGCCTGTCTGTCGGCCAGTTGCGATTACGGGTGGTTGCGCAATCGCGATTGAACCCGGAGACGGTGATGCCGTCCTATTATCAGATCGACGGCCTAACACGTGTGGCACCGGATTTTCGCGGGAAACCCGTGTTGACGGCGCAGCAGGTCGAGGATGTTGTGGCATTTCTGGCGACACTGAAATAAAAGGATGTGAATGGCGGATCGGCGCCGATTTCTGATTTCACTGACCGCACTTGCAGGCACTGCTGCTCTGCCAGCGCCGGCGCTGGCACAGACGCCGGCGCCGCAACGGGCGTCGCTGTTGCGGCAGGTCAGCGGCGGGGCCACTGTGCAGAACGGGCGCGTGGTTTTCGATACGCCGCCGCTGGCGGATAACGGTCATTCGGTGCCGGTGCGCATTGCCGTCGAAAGCCCGATGACCGCAGCCGATCATGTGCGCCGGATCGTGATCATCGCCGAGCGCAATCCACGGCCCATTGTAGCGTCGTTCATGCTGGGACCGCATTCCGGGCGCGCCGAGATTTCCACGCGCATCCGTCTGGCGGACATCCAGGAGGTGCTCGCGGTGGCAGAAATGTCGGACGGCAGCTACTGGATGGGCGGAGCCGAGGTCGTGGTCACCGAGCTCGCCTGCCTGGAGGGCAATTAGACATGCTGTCGAGAGTGCAGGTGCCCGCAAATGCCCGCCGCGGGGAAGTGATCGAGGTAAAGATTGCGATTCAGCATGTCATGGAGACCGGATTCAGGCCGGACAATTTCGGCCGGCGTATCCCGAAGAACGTGATCAACAGCCTGGTTTGCCGCTATAACGGTGTAGAGGTTTTTCGCGCCGAGATGGGCTCGGGCATCTCGGCCAACCCGTTGCTGCAGTTTCATGTGATCGCACGCGAGAGCGGCGAATTGGTCTTTGACTGGGTCGACGATTCGGGGGCCCGGGGCAACGCCCGGGCGGCCATTGCCGTTACCGGCTGATCGCGGTCGATAAACCGTGGATTCGCATCAGGGCGTCCGGCGCGTGCTGTTGGGGGCGCTTTTGATCTGCGCATGGATGCTTCCGCTGCATGCGGCGGCAGCACAAGCCGATAAACCGAAGTCGCCGCGATCCGGCATTGAATTCGCCAGCGCCAGCGTGCGTTCGATGCAGGCTGATGACTTTGCCAATCCGGGGATGCTGTGGGTGACGCGTGGCGAGAATCTGTGGCAATTGCCCGCGGGACGCAACGACCGGTCCTGCGCGAACTGCCACCAGGACGCGAAAGTCAGCATGAAGGGCGTTGCGGCCGGCTTTCCGCGCATTGATGCCGGCTCGGGGCGGCTGATCAATCTGGAGGGGCGCATCAATCAGTGCCGCGACCGGCACCAGGCTGCCGCACCGTTGAGCTACGAGTCTGAGGACCTGCTGGCGCTGACGGCTTATGTCGCGCACCAGTCACGGGGAGTACCGGTCGCCGTGGTCATTGATGAGGGCAATCGCGGCCGCTACGAGCGTGGCCGGGATACTTATTACCGTCGCCAGGGGCAGATGAATCTGGCGTGCGTAAATTGCCATGACCAGAACGCGGGACGCAAGCTGCTGGCGGAAACCATCAGCGAGGGGCACAGCAATGCTTATCCGGCATACCGGCTCGAATGGCAGGGACTGGGATCGCTGCATCGCCGGCTCCGCGCCTGCTATTTCGGCGTGCGCGCCGAGCGGCCGGCGTTCGGCGCGGATGAATTGCTTGATCTCGAGCTCTATCTGGCGCGGCGCGCGACCGGATTGCCGGTCGAGACGCCGGGGGTAAGGCGCTAGCGTAACCCCGAGTTGATCCTGTTCAGCGCCGCGGACCCCGGGCACAGCTCGCGCGTGCCCAGCTGGTTCAGCGGCGTGTCCACGGTCTTGATGTACTGATGCAGATCGGCCGCTTCAGTGGACAGGTAAAGCAATCCGGTGACGATCTCTCCGGCGGCAGCACGTTCCTGCACGTAGTTCATCGCCTTGATCCGGTCGGTCGGATCGTAATCCGGTGCAAGCTTGCGCAGCTTGAGCATTGAGCCGTCGTGCTGCGCGATGCTGATGACCTCACCGGGCGCATAGTCAGCGGTGATTTCGTCGCGCCCCTCGATGAAATCGAGGCGGTTGACCGCGGCGTTGTGCTGGCGCACGTAATCGTAGGATTTTGTCGAGCCTTCGTGATTGTTGAAGGCGACGCACGGGGAGATGATGTCGATGAATGACGGGCCGGGGTGCTGGATCGCGGCCTTGATCAGCGGCACCAGCTGCTTCTTGTCGCCGGAGAAGGCGCGCGCAACAAAGGTCGCGCGCAGCAACAGGGCCATGCCCACCAGATCCACTGCCTCATCCGGGTTAAGCACGCCGCGTTTGGATTTCGAGCCCTTGCTCGCAGTGGCCGAGAACTGGCCCTTGGTCAGACCGTATACGCCGTTGTTTTCGACGATGTAAACCATGTTGACGCCGCGCCGTATGCAGTGCGCAAACTGGCCGAGACCGATCGATGCCGAGTCGCCGTCGCCCGATACACCGAGGTAGAGCAGGTCACGGTTGGCCAGGTTGGCGCCGGTCAGCACTGAGGGCATGCGGCCGTGCACGCTGTTGAAGCCGTGCGAGTTGCCGAGGAAATAATCGGGGGTTTTCGAGGAGCAGCCGATGCCCGAGAGTTTGGCCACCCGGTGGGGCTGGATGTCGAGTTCCCAGCAGGCCTGGATGATCGACGCCGAGATGGAATCATGGCCGCAGCCGGCGCAGAGCGTGGAGATCTTGCCCTCGTAATCGCGGCGGGTGTAGCCGGCTTCATTCCGGGGCAGCGATGGATGATGCAGTTTCGGTTTGGCGAGATAGGTCATGGTGTGGTGGTCCGGTTCAGGACGCTTTCTTCAGCGGCACGATGTTGCGGGCGCCGGCATGCTGTGAAATCTGGTCGACGATGAAGCGCGCGGTGATCGGCGTGCCGTCGTAGTGCAGCACCGAAATCAGCCGCGACGGGTTGATCTTGCCGTCGTTGACCAGCAGTGTTTTCAGCTGTGCATCGCGATTCTGCTCGATGACGAATACCCACGAGTGCGAACGCACGAAATCGTTGACTTCGTCGGCGAACGGGAAGCCACGGATGCGTAGCGCGTTGACGTGGATATCCTTCTCGGCCAGTACATCGAGTGCTTCTTCCATTGCCGGACTGGTCGAGCCGTAGAAAATGGCGCCGAAGCGTGCCGGCATGTCCGCCGGGTACAGCAACGGCTTGGGCACCAGCGTCTTGGCCGTGTCGAACTTGCGCATCAGCCGCTGCATGTTGTCGACGTAGTCCGGGCCGGCCTCGGAATACTGCGCATAACGATTCTTGGTCGTGCCGCGGGTGAAGTAGCCGCCTTTGGTCGGGTGGGTTCCGGGATAGGTGCGGAACGGGATGCCATCGCCGTCGATGTCATGATAACGCCCGAAATCGGCGCCGGCTTCCAGGCGCTCGTAGGTCATGACCTTGCCGCGATCGTACTCCCTGGTGTCGTCCCACGCGAACGGCCGGCACAGGCGCGTGTTCATGCCGATGTCGAGATCGGTCATCACGAACACCGGCGTCTGCAGGCGTTCGGCAAGGTCGAAGGCCTGGGCCGTCAGCTCGAAGCACTCGGTCGGGTCTTCCGGGAACAGCAGCACATGCTTGGTATCGCCGTGCGAGGCGTAGGCGCAGGCGAGCAGGTCCGACTGCTGGGTGCGGGTCGGCATGCCGGTCGACGGCCCGCCGCGCTGCACGTCGATGAGCACTACCGGAATCTCGGCGAAATAGGCCAGCCCGATGAATTCGGACATCAGCGAGATGCCGGGGCCCGAAGTCGCGGTGAAGGCGCGTGCGCCGTTCCAGCCGGCACCGATGGCGATGCCGATCGAGGCCAGTTCATCCTCGCCCTGCACGATGGCGTACTTGTTCTTGCCGGATTCAGCATCGACGCGCAGTTTTTTGCAGTAACTCATGAACGCTTCTGCAAGCGACGATGAAGGCGTGATGGGGTACCAGGCGCAGACCGAGGCGCCACCGTACACGGCGCCCAGCGCGGCCGCACTGTTGCCATCGACGAAAATGCGGTCGCCGACGTTGTCGGAACGCTGCAGGCGGATGCCCAGCGGGCAGGGCAGGTGCTGCAGCGCATAGTCGCGCCCGAGGTGCAGCGCCTTCATGTTGGGCTGCAACAGCGCTTCCTTGCCCTTGTACTGTTCGGTGAACAGCTTTTCGATTTCCTTGTGGTCCAGTTCCAGCAATGCCGACAGTGCGCCGACATAAATGATGTTCTTGAAGAGCTGACGCTGGCGCGGATCGCTGTAGGTCGCGTTGCAGATTTCCGTCAGCGGCATGCCGATGGCCGTGACATCGCTGCGGAACTTGCTCGGCGGCATGGGCTTGGAGCTGTCGTAGAACAGGTAACCCCCGGATTCGATCTCCTTGAGGTCGCTGTCCCAGGTCTGCGGGTTCATCGAAACCATCAGGTCGACGCCGCCGCGCCGCCCCTGGTAGCCGTTTTCGTTGACCCGCACTTCGTACCAGGTCGGCAGCCCCTGAATGTTTGACGGAAATATGTTGCGCGGGCTGACCGGCACGCCCATGCGCAGGATGGCGCGTGCAAACAATTCGTTGGCGGAGGCCGAGCCCGAGCCGTTGACGTTGGCGAACTTGACGACGAAATCGTTGACTGCGGTGATCTGGTTCATGGGAAGTGGTCCTCAGGCCGCCTTGCGCTGCGGTTTGCGGCAGCCGGGTCCGGCGTGGGTCATTTTGATCAGGTATTTCTGCATGTCCCATGCACCCGTCGGGCAGCGTTCAGCGCACAGGCCGCAATGCAGGCAGACATCCTCATCCTTCGCCATGATACGGCCGGTCATGCGCAGCGTGTCCGACACATACAGATCCTGGTCGGGGTGCAGCGACGGTGCCGTGAGCTGCTTGCGCAGTTCGGCCTCGTCGGCGTTGGGTGTGAACGTGATGCAGTCCATCGGACAGATGTCGACGCAGGCATCGCATTCGATGCACAGCCGCGGCGTGAACACGGTCTGCACGTCGCAATTGAGGCAGCGCTGGGCCTCGGCAAAACCGGTCTGTGCATCGAAGCCCAGTTCGACCTCGACCTTGATGTCTTTCAGCGTCAGCTTCTGGTCCTGCCACGGCACCTTGTTGCGCAGCGCCGCAGAGATATCGTTGTCGTAGCTCCACTCGTGGATGCCCATTTTCTGGGAAATTACCTCCACTGCGGGCAGCGGCCGGTCCTTGAGATCTTCGCCGCTGAGCATCTTGTCGATCGACACGGCCACCTCATGGCCATGAGCCACGGCCCAGATGATGTTTTTCGGGCCGAAGGCCGAGTCGCCGCCGAAAAACACTTTGGGGTTGGTCGATTGCAGGGTGACCTTGTCGACGACCGGCATGTTCCATTTGTCGAACTCGATGCCGGCATCGCGCTCGATCCACGGAAACGCGTTTTCCTGGCCGATGGCGACCAGCACGTCGTCACAGGGCATATGCTCGTCCGGCTCGCCGGTAGGCACGAGGCTGCGCTTGCCCTTGTCATCGTACACGGCCTTGACCTTCTCAAAGACCATGCCGGTGAGCTTTCCGCCCTCGACCGTACACGATTTCGGCACCATGAAATTGAGGATGGGAATACCCTCTTCGATGGCGTCTTCTTTTTCCCACGGGCTGGCTTTCATTTCCTCGTAGCCCGAGCGCACGATGACCTTGACGTCTTCGCCGCCGAGTCGCTTGGCGGAACGGCAGCAGTCCATCGCGGTGTTGCCGCCGCCGAGCACGATCACGCGTTTGCCGATTTTCTCGATATGGCCGAAGGACACGCTCGCCAGCCAGTCGATGCCGACATGGATGTTCTTCGCACCTTCCTTGCGCCCCGGGACATCGAGGTCGCGGCCGCGCGGTGCGCCGGTGCCGACCACCACCGCGTCATAGCCCTGTTCGATGATCTTTTTCAGGCTGTCGACGCGCTCGCCGGTGCGCACCTCGATATTGCCGATGCCGGTGATGTAGCCGACTTCCTCGTCGATGACGGCTTCCGGCAGGCGAAAGCGCGGCACCTGTGAGCGCATGAAGCCGCCGGCCTTGGGGTCGGCCTCAAAGATGGTGATGTCGTAGCCCAGCGGCGCGAGGTCGCGCGCGACCGTCAGCGATGCGGGGCCGCCACCGATGCAGGCGATGCGCTTGCCGTTTTTTTTCTTCGGGGCCTTCGGCAACCGCGGTGTGATGTCATCCTTGTTGTCGGCGGCGACGCGCTTCAGGCGGCAGATGGCCACCGGCTCCGGGTGCGGCCCGTGCGCTTGCGCAGACGGCTTGCGGATTTCGACATTGCCTTCTTCGACCCGGCCGCGGCGGCAGGCGGGTTCGCACGGGCGATCGCAGGTGCGGCCCAGAATGCCGGGGAAGACATTCGAGTTCCAGTTGACCATGTAGGCATCGCTGTGGCGGCCTGCGGCGATCAAGCGGATGTATTCGGGGACAGGAGTGTGAGCCGGACAGGCCCACTGACAATCGACAACTTTATGGAAGTAATCGGGGTGCGCGATATCAGTCGGTTTCAAACAAAAGCTCCGTGTTGCAGACGCCGCCACATGTTGTTGTTTTTATTTGCCTATTTCGCCCCCCGGCGGACCGAGCGAAAAGTGTCGCAAATACTACGCCTTTGGCGCGGGGAAAAAAAGGGCAACGTGATGCCGCGACCGCAGGAAAGCCACCGATTCGACCTGTAACGCGCGCGGCGATGTTTGTCCCGTCCACCCGGGGCGCCGGCGAAAAGGCATGACCCTGGGGACGGCGCAGAATCAGATGGCGTAATTAACCCAGCATCGTGGAATATTAATTAAATAATTGATTTTATTGCGATTCTAATAAAATGCCCGAATGCTTCCGGCGCGGAAATCACTTCTTCGGCACATAAAGGTCGGTAATCGATCCTTCCGCCATTTCCGCCGCGAAGAACAGCGTCTCCGACAGGGTCGGGTGCGGATGAATCGTGAGACCGATATCCGTAGCGTCTGCCCCCATTTCGAGCGCCAGCACGGCCTCGGCGATCAACTCGCCGGCATTGACGCCGACCATGGCGGCACCCAGCAGGCGTCGCGAGTTCTTGTCGAACAGCGCCTTGGTCACGCCTTCATCGCGGCCGGTGGCCAGTGCGCGGCCGCTGGCGGCCCACGGAAATACGGCCTTGTCGTACTCAATGCCCTGTTCCTTGGCCTGGGTTTCAGTGAGCCCCATCCAGGCGATTTCGGGATCGGTATAGGCCACCGACGGGATGGTTTTGGCATCGTAAAAAGCCTTGTGGCCGGCAATGACCTCAGCGGCAATCTTGGCTTCGTGCGTGGCCTTGTGCGCCAGCATGGGTTCGCCGCAGATGTCGCCAATGGCGTAAATGTGCGCAACATTCGTGCGCTGCTGTTTGTCGACAGGGATGTAGCCGCGGTCGTTGACGCTCACGCCCGCTGCGTCCGCCTTGATTTCGCGGCCGTTGGGACGACGGCCCACCGCCATCAGCGCGGCATCGAAAGTATCGGTTGAGGAACCGTCGGGACCTTCGAAAGTCACCTTGAGTCCGGACTTCTGGGCCTCGATTTTCGCCACCTTGGTTTTCAGCAGGATCTTCTCGTAGCGTTTTTCAATGCGCTTCGCGAGTGGCCGCACGATGTCCTTGTCGGCCCCGGGGATCAGTGCATCCATCAGCTCGACCACGGTGATCTTGCTGCCCAGCGCGTCGTACACCGTGGCCATTTCCAGGCCGATGATGCCGCCGCCGATGACCAGCAGGCGCTTGGGCACTTCGGCGAGCTTGAGTGCACCGGTGGAATCGATGATGCGCGGATCGTCGTAGGGAAATCCCGGGATCTTCGCCACCGACGAGCCGGCGGCAATGATGCAGCTCTCGAAGGCGACGGTTTTAGCGCCGTCAGCCGTTTCAACTTTGAGGGTGTTGGCAGAGGCGAATTCGCCCCGCCCCGTGATGACCTGCACCTTGCGCTGCTTGGCGAGGCCGCCCAGACCCTTGGTGAGTTTGGTGATGACGCCGTCTTTCCAGGCGCGCAGCTTGTCGATTTCGATTTTCGGTTTGCCGAAGGTGATGCCGGCGTGCGCGGCCTCATCGGCTTCGGTGATGACTTTCGCCATATGCAGCAGCGCCTTTGACGGGATGCAGCCGACATTCAAACAAACGCCGCCCAACGTCGGATAGCGTTCGATCAACACCACTTTCTTGCCCAGATCGGCTGCGCGGAAGGCCGCAGTGTAGCCGCCGGGACCGGCGCCGAGTACCACGACCTCGGCGTGAAAGTCGGCCTTGATGCCGCTGATGTCGGTCCGGGGTGCCGCCGCGGCGGCCGCGGGGGCTGGTGTTGATGATGCCGGTGCAGCAGCCGGTTTGGCGCTCGCGGGGGCAGCCGCAGGTTTTTCCGGTGCCGGTGCCGCGGCCGGGGCGCTGGCGCCGCTTTCTTCCAGTGTCAGTATCAGCGTGCCCTTGGAGACTTTGTCGCCCGGCTTGAGGCTCATCGCCTTGACCACGCCGGCTGCCGGCGCCGGAATGTCCATCGTCGCCTTGTCGGACTCCAGCGTGATCAGCGAATCTTCCTTGTTGACGGTGTCGCCGGGTTTGACCAGCACTTCGATCACTGGAATATCCTTGAAATCCCCGATATCCGGCACCTTGACTTCGACGAGCTTGGACATAAAAACCTTTATATTCAATAAGTTATATCACTACTCGGCCTGGCCGCGAACATGGCCATCACCCAGCACCACGTATTTCAGCGACGTCAGCCCCTCCAGACCTACCGGGCCGCGCGCATGCAGCTTGTCGGTGGAAATGCCGATTTCCGCGCCCAGGCCGTATTCGTAGCCGTCGGCAAACCGGGTCGACGCGTTGACCATCACCGAGCTCGAGTCGACTTCGCGCAGAAAGCGCCGCGCGCGGGTGATGTCTTCGGTGACGATGGCGTCGGTGTGCTGTGAGCCGTAACGCGCAATGTGATCGATGGCCGCGTCGAGGTCGTCGACGATGCGGATCGACAGAATCGCGTCCAGGTACTCGGTGTACCAGTCTTCCTCGCTGGCGGCCTTCATTCCCGGCACGATCATGCGCGCGGCATCGTCGCCACGCAGCTCGATTTTTTTGTCCGCATATATCTTGCACAGCGGCGGCAGGATGCTTGCCGCGATGGCGCGCGCCACCAGCAGCGTTTCCATGGTGTTGCAGGTGCCCAGCCGCTGCGTCTTGGCATTGTCGGCAATGCGCAGCGCCTTCTCCGGATTCGCCTGGTCATCGATATAGACATGGCACACGCCATGCAGGTGCTTGATCATCGGGATGCGCGATTCCTGCATCAGCCGTTCGATCAGGCCCTTGCCGCCGCGCGGCACGATGATATCGACATAGTCCTGCATCGTGATCAATTCGCCGACCGCGGCACGGTCGGCTGTTTCAATGACCTGCACGGCCGTGGTGGGCAAGCCCGCGGTTTTCAGTCCTTCGTGGACGCAGGCGGCGATGGCCTGATTGGTATGCAGCGCTTCGGAGCCACCGCGCAGAATGGCGGCATTGCCGGATTTCAGGCACAGGCCCGCCGCGTCGGCCGTGACGTTGGGGCGCGATTCGTAAATGATGCCGATCACACCCAGCGGCACCCGCATCTGGCCGACCTGGATGCCGCTCGGGCGATATTTGAGTCCGCTGATCTCGCCGATCGGATCGGGCAGTGCAGCGATCTGCCGCAGGCCGTCGGCCATGGTCTCTATCGTTCTTGTGGTCAGCGTGAGGCGATCGATCGAGGCTGCATCGAGCTTCTTGGCCCGCGCCGCTTCAACATCGCGGGCGTTTTCATGCATCAGCACTTTCGCGGCGCGTTCGATGGCCAGCGCCATTGCGGTCAGCGCCTTGTTCTTGGCATTGCTGTCGGCGACGGCCATCGCGCGCGATGCGGCGCGGGCGGCCTTGCCGATGCCCTGCATGTAGGTTTGTACATCCATGGGGGGATTCTAGCAGGAGGCGGCGTATGCGCTGCCTGCGGCGGGCGGCCCGATTGAAACCGGGAAATCGTGCCGAGCCGCGTCCGGTGACTCCGGTTCCGGCAGGCTATTAATAATACCGGTGATTCAAAACAGCGCCGGATGCGCCGCAAAGGCGGCGGAGGCCATCCGCCGCGCCGGCTGGGCCTTGACCGTTCCCGGATTGTTGCGCGCGAAACGCAGTGCCAGCTGCAGCAGTTCGTTCCAGACATCGCCGCGGAGCAGCCCTTTGGCGATGCGGTCGATGACCGCGGCATGGCGCAGGGCCTCGGTGACCTGTGCCAGCGTAAAGCGCTGGAGGTTATTCTGCATTGCGCTCTGGTGCGTTGGCCCCCAGATCCGGGCCTCGCGCAGCATCATCGACGCCGGCTTGCCGCTGCTGACGCCGGTGAGGATCTTGCCGATCGCGCGAATCTCTTCGGTCAGTGACCACAATATCAGCGGCGCCGCCGTGCCTTCGCCCTGCAGTCCGTCAAGGACGCGCGCGAGCCGCAGCGGGTCGCCTTCGAGCATGATTTCCCCGAGGTTGAACACGTCATAGCGTGCAACGTCGAGCACGGCTTCACGTACCTGGTCGAAACGAATTGCACCGGGGGGAAACAGCAGAGCGAGTTTTTGCACTTCCTGGTGCGCCGCCAGCAGATTGCCCTCGACGCGGTCGGCGATGAAGTCCAGCGTCGCTGCGTCGGCCTGCTGCTGTTGCGCTTCGAGCCGCCCGGCAATCCACTGCGGCAGGGCCCTGCGCAGAACCGCCTTGGCTTCCACCGCGACGCCGTGCTGCGCCAGCGCTTCGAACCAGGCGGCCTTCTGCGCGCGCCAGTCGAGGTCGGGGACGTAAACCAGGGTCACCGTATCCGGGGGCAGGGATTTGCAGTACGCCTGCAGCGCTTCACCGCCTTCCTTGCCGGGTTTTCCGGTGGGGATACGCAGTTCCAGCAATTTGCGCGAGGCGAACAGGGACTGCGAGTTTCCGGCGAGCGCCAGCTGATTCCACTTGAAACCGGAATCCGCGGTCAGGATCTCGCGTTCTGTGTAGCCGTCGGCGCGGGCTTTGGCGCGGATGCGGTCGCTGGCTTCGAGGGCCAGCAGGGACTCGGTGCCATAAACCGTGTAAAGCGGCTTGAGTTCACGCGTGAGGTGTTGCTGCAATTGCTCGGAGGAAACTTTCATTGCGACGTCAGTGTAAGACAAGGCTGCTCTCAAGGTCACGCGATATCTCGCGCTCCCAGAGATGTGCGCGGTTGCGGCCGGTTTTTTTTGCGGCATAGAGGGCCGAGTCGGCCCTGGTAATCAGCACCGATGGATCGGTGCCGGATACCATGGTCGCGACAGCCACACCGATGCTGCAGGTGACCGTTCCGGCACCGTTGCCCTGACTGATGGCGAGTTGCTCGATCGCACGGCGGATAGCTTCGGCAACATGCAGCGCACCGTTGTGGTCGACCTGCGGCAGAATGACTGCAAACTCCTCCCCGCCATAGCGGGCCGCAAAGTCACCCGGGCGGCGCAGGGTGTCGCGGATGGCGCTTCCGAAGCGCTGCAGGCAGACATCGCCGGCCTGATGCCCGTATCTATCGTTGTAGTTCTTGAAGTAATCAATGTCGAGCAACAGTAAACCCAGAGTCCCGTCATTGCGTGCCGCGCGGGCCCACTCCTGCGCCAGGAGCCGGTCAAATGACCGCCGGTTGCCCAGCCCGGTAAGGGCGTCGGTGTCGGCCAGTTCAGCGAGACGGTGATTGGCCGCGGAGAGGCGCATCTGCAGACGGTGAAACTCGAATACGAAGGCGCCGACCAAAGCGCCGGCACACAGCAGGCTGTTGATTCGTGCTACGTACCATCCCAGGCTGTAGCGAGAGCCGCCGGCAAACGACACGGCGACGTCGAGAAGGAACGCCAGCGCTGCGATCAGCAACCACAGCTGGGTTACGCTGTGTCTGCGCGTGCTATGCCAAAGCACCGCCAAGGCGGACAGGTTGAGGAGTACCACGACGAGACCGATACTGGGTTTGCTCGGAGGCAGATAGTTGTCGTGTCGGATGATTACCGGCAGCCAGTCGTGGCCCAGGGTCGCAAGCGCGCCCAGTGCAATGACGAACGACAGAGTCATCAGGGTCGCCGGCATTATGAAGCTCACCGGCCACCGCTTGATTTCATGGTCGCGCAATTCACGCCGCAAGGCGACCGCGTGTGCAAGCACCAGCGCAGGAAAACCGCTGTGCCAGAACACCCAGAGCCAGGGCGCCGATTGCGGCCCTGCATCGAGCAGGCCGTTGACCGAAAATACGCCGGGAAATACGAGTATGTACGGAATAACCACCAATCCCGTGTACAAATAGGCGCATCCCAGAATCAATGTGCTCGGGCGGCCGTGCTGGTGAAACTGCAGCAACAGGAGCAGTGCTGTGACCAGATCGAGGAGGATGACCGCCGTGACGGCGGAAGGCAGGAAGGCGGCAATTACCGGGCCGGGGGTACGCGCATACGGAATCGTGGCCAGTGAAACCAGCGTAATGAAAATGGCCACTGCCGCGGCAATGCGCAGCTGTCCCGGCGTTGCCGAGAAATCCGTATTAACAGCCGTTGCCGTATTTAGCAGTTCGCCCTGGGCAGGTTGCGCAGACTGCATTTCCGGTTCAGGGTCTGACGGATTTTGCGACCTGCAGCCGTCGTACCAGCTGCTGTACTGCGTCGTTTTGCATGTCGCGGAACAGGAGCGCCTCTTCGGCCTCCTTGGACAGTGTTTCCTGGTCGCTGAACGAGAAGTCGCGAGTCAGCAGGATCTCGGTTATCGGCACGGTCTCCACCGAATTCCTGTCGAGGACCCGGTAGGACATCCGGTAGCGCAACTGGAACTCGCGCACGCGGCCGCCGCCGGACAGCGAGAGGATGGTCTTTTCGCGCAATTCGTTGACGAGGACCAGTGTTGCAGCGGCGTCTTTCTGGTTGTCGGTCAGCCGGGTGCTGCTGCCCGCAGCCACTACGCGCCTGAACTGCACGGCAAACTGGGAGGCCGGCGGCGCCTGCACATACAGCGATTCGAACGGCAGGTTGGCGGCGCCGCGCAGTTGGAAGCCGCAGCCGGCCAGCAGCAGTGCGCAGAGCAGCGCAGCGAGCAGGGCGGTCAGCGTTTTCATGCGATTCAGATTACCACGTTGACCAGCCGGCCCGGCACGATGATGATTTTCCGGACGGGCTGTCCGGCCGTGAACTTCTGCACTTCAGCATGGGCCAGCACGGCGGCCTCGATTGCCGGCTTGGCAGCGTCGCGCGGTACGCGCACGTCGCCGCGTTTTTTGCCGTTGACCTGTACCACCAGCTCGATTTCGTTTTCGATCAGTGCCGCCGCATCGGGTTCGGGCCAGGGCGCGGCGAGGATGTCATCGCCGTAACCCAGGTCGCGCCACAGCTGGTGGGCGATGTGCGGGGTGATCGGCGAGAGCAGGCGCAGCAGTATGGAAACGCCTTCGTGCAGCACCCCGTGCGCGGCGCCGTCGGCGCCGCCCTTCATGACCCCCTCCAGCGCGTTGAGCGTTTTCATCGCTGCCGAGGCCACCGTGTTGAACTGGTGACGACCCAGGTCATAGTTGGCCTGCTTGAGCACGGCATGAATCTCGCGTCGCGCTGTCGCGAGGGCCGCGGGCAGCGTCCGGGTATCCGCAGCAACGGAGCCGCGCTGAGCCACTTCGTAGCCCAGCGCCCAGACCCGGCGCAGGAAGCGGGATGCGCCCTCAACGCTGGCGTCGGACCATTCCAGCGTCTGCTCCGGCGGCGCCGTGAACATCATGTAGAAGCGCGCGATGTCGGCACCATAGTCTTCGATCAGCGCCTGCGGATCGACGCCGTTGTTCTTTGATTTGGACATGGTGCCGATGCCGCCCGACTCCACCGGCTGCCCGTCGGCGCGCAGGATCGCCCCTGTGCGATCGCCTTTGTCGTCCAGCGTGACCTCGACATCCGCCGGGTTGTAGTAGGTGATGCGGCCGCTTTCCGGTTTGCGGAAGTAGATTTCGTTGAGCACCATGCCCTGCGTCAGCAGGTTGCTGAATGGTTCGTCGATATTCACCAGCTTCAGGTCGCGCATGACCTTGCTCCAGAAGCGCGAGTAGAGCAGGTGCAGGATCGCATGCTCGATGCCGCCGATGTACTGGTCGGCGGGCAGCCAGTAGTTGACGCGCGCGTCGACCATTGCACTGTCGTTGTCGGCGCAGGCATAACGCAGGTAATACCAGGACGAATCGACGAAGGTGTCCATGGTGTCGGTCTCGCGCCGCGCCGGCTTGCCGCATTTCGGACAGCTGCAGTTGACGAAGTCCGGTCGCTTCAGCAGCGGGTTGCCGCTGCCATCGGGGACGCAGTCTTCGGGCAGGACGACCGGCAGGTCCTGGTCCGGTACCGGTACGTCGCCGCAATCCGTGCAGTGAATGATCGGTATCGGGCAGCCCCAGTAGCGCTGGCGCGAAACGCCCCAGTCGCGCAGTCGGTACAGCACCTGCTTCTCGCCGAGGCCTTTGGCCGTGAGGTCCGCCGCGATGGCGTCAACCGCAGCGGCATGATCCAGCCCGTCATATTTGCCGGACTGGATGCACACGCCGTGGTCCTTGTCGGCGTACCAATCCTGCCAGGCATTGTTCGAGAAGGTCTGGCTGGCAACGTCGATAACCTGCTTGATCGGCAACTGGTACTGCCTGGCGAAATAAAAATCGCGTTCGTCGTGCGCCGGCACTGCCATCACCGCGCCCTCGCCGTAGCCCATCAGCACGTAGTTGCCGACCCAGACCTCGATTTTCTCGCCACTCAGCGGGTGGTCGACAAGTATGCCCGTCGGCATGCCCTTCTTTTCCATGGTGGCGAGATCCGCCTCCATGACCGAACCGCGTTTGCATTCGTCGATGAATGCCGCAAGCCTGGCGTTGTCACGCGCCGCGCGTGTTGCCAGCGGATGCTCAGCGGCGACCGCGACGAACGTGACGCCCATGATGGTGTCTGCGCGTGTGGTGAACACCCACAGTTTTTCCGCTTTGCCGTCGAGCACATACGGGAATGCAAAACGCACGCCGTAACTCTTGCCGATCCAGTTCGCCTGCATGGCTTTGACCCGTTCCGGCCAGCCCGGCAGGGTATCGAGTGCCAAGAGCAGTTCATCCGCGTATCGGGTGATCGCCAGATAGTATCCGGGGATCTCGCGTTTCTCGACGATGGCACCCGTGCGCCAGCCCCGGCCGTCGATGACCTGTTCATTCGCCAGCACGGTCTGGTCCACCGGATCCCAGTTGACGACCTGTGTTTTCTTGTAGGCGACACCCTGCTCGAGCATGCGCAGGAACAGCCACTGGTTCCAGCGGTAATAATCGGGCTGGCAGGTCGCCAGCTCGCGGCTCCAGTCGATGGCGAAGCCCAGCGACTTCAATTGCTGCCGCATGTAGGCGATGTTGTCGTAGGTCCATTTCGCCGGCGGCACGCCATTGGCCATGGCCGCATTTTCTGCCGGCAGCCCGAAAGCGTCCCAGCCCATGGGCTGCAGAACGTTGTAACCCTTCATCCGGTGGTAGCGCGTGAGCACGTCACCGATGGTGTAATTGCGCACATGCCCCATGTGCAGCTTGCCGGACGGATACGGAAACATCGACAGGCAGTAGTATTTCGGTTTGTCGCCGCTTTCGACGGCGCGGAATGACTGCGTGTCATCCCAGAATTTCTGCGCTTCACGCTCGATGACCTGCGGATTGTATTTTTGCTGCATGATATTGATTTGGCGGGGTAAAACGCGAGTTGGGAGCGCTTGGGTAAAGCCGCGATTATAAACGGTTCCGGATGCAAACCGGCCCCGTCCAGGGGCTGGAGCGGGAGATTGCGATGACAATGCGTGCGGTGTTGCTGCTGATGCTGTTGTTCGCGGGCCAGGTCGCCGCCCACACACTGGTGGTCGAGGCTGTGATCAGTCCGGCATGGGTCGAGCATGCCAGTGGCGCACGCGAGCCGCTGGCGCCGGGTCTGGTGCTGCGCAACGGTGACCGCGTGCTTACGGGGACGGGGGCGCGGGTGTTGCTGCGCCTCGCGGAGGGCAGTGCAGTCAAGCTCGGCGAAAATGCGCGCCTCGGCGTCGACCGGTTGACCGACAACGCGAGCCCCGCGGACCGGCTGATCGGCGGGGCTCTGGACGTGATTCAGGGCGCGTTCCGTTTTACCACGCGGTTTTTCGGCGCCCAGCCGGCGCGGCGGGATTTCAGCATACGCATAGTGACGGTGACCGCCGGCATCCGCGGCACCGACGTGTGGGGCAAATCTTCTGCCGAGCGTGATGTGGTATGCCTGATCGAAGGGCGCGTCTTCGTGCAGCATCAGGACCAGGCGTTTACGATGCAGGAACCGCTGTCGTTTTTCATTGCCGGGCGCGACGGTACGCGGCAACCGGTGGCGCCGGTGGCGCCGGCGCAACTGCAGCAGTGGGCTGTTGAAACTGAAATCGCAGCGACCGGCGGCGCCAGCCGCAGCGATGGCGTACATCGCGTAGTGCTTGCTGCGGCGGAGGAGGAGGCTGCTGCGGTGGCGCTGGGCGACCGGTTGCGCACCGACGGCTATCCGGCGCGGCTGCGCGCCTATCGCACGCCGTCCGGTCTGCGTTACGAAGTGCATATCGCGGGACTGGCGAGCGCGGCCGATGCGGCAACATTGGCCGATACGTTGCGCCGCGCAGGATACGCGCCGCCGCGGTGAAAGCGGCCGGGGTGCGGGCATGGTCACGTATAATCAGGACCGTTCAACCTGCTTCATGTGATGACACCCGCTTTTCTCTCCGGCCTTAACGACCAGCAACTCGAAGCTGTCACACTGCCGCACCGCTCCGCGCTGATACTCGCCGGCGCCGGCAGCGGCAAGACGCGTGTGCTGACCACGCGCATGGCCTGGTTGATCCAGACCGGACAGGTCAGTCCGATGAACCTGCTGGCGGTGACTTTCACCAACAAGGCAGCGAGGGAGATGCTCACGCGCATGAGCGCGATGCTGCCGATCAACACCCGCGGCATGTGGGTGGGCACTTTCCATGGTCTGTGCAACCGCATGCTGCGCGCGCATTACCGCGAAGCAGGTTTGCCCCAGCTGTTCCAGATTCTCGATACCCAGGACCAGCTGGCGCTGATCAAGAGGCTGATGAAAGCCACCAACGTCGACGAGGAGCGTTATCCGCCGCGTCAGGCCCAATGGTTCATCGCCGCCAGCAAGGACGAGGGCAAGCGCGCCGACAAGGTGGAGCCGCATGATGATTTCTCGCGGCGCATGGTCGATTTCTACGCCGAGTACGACCGTCAGTGCCAGCGCGAAGGCGTAGTCGATTTTGCCGAACTGCTGCTGCGGTCCTACGAATTGCTGGCACGCAACGAAGGTCTGCGCGAGCACTACGTCAGCCGGTTCCGCCATATCCTGGTCGATGAATTCCAGGATACCAACCGACTGCAGTACCGCTGGCTGCAACTGCTTGCCGGGCAGCAGAATGCGATATTTGCCGTCGGCGATGACGATCAGTCGATCTACGGCTGGCGCGGGGCGTCGACGGCCAACATGCGGGATCTGCAGCGCGATTTCCACGTCGAAACCGTAATCAAGCTGGAGCAGAATTACCGCTCGCACGGCAACATACTGGATGCCGCCAATGCACTGATTTCGCACAACCGCAAACGCCTCGGCAAGAGTCTGTGGACCGACGAAGCAAAGGGCGAACCTTTAAGGGTGTTCGAGGCGGCGTCCGACTTCGAGGAGGCGGCCTATGTCGTGGAAGAGGCGCGCACGCTGAAAGCCGATGGCGCCCGCCTTGCCGACATTGCGGTTCTGTACCGCTCAAACGCGCAATCGCGGGTGCTGGAGCACGCGCTGTTCACCGCGGGCATGCCGTACCGCGTCTACGGCGGCCTGCGGTTTTTCGAACGTCAGGAAATCAAGCATGCGCTGGCCTATCTGCGACTCGTGGCCAACCAGGAAGACGATGGCGCGCTGCTGAGGATCATCAATTTTCCGACCCGCGGCATCGGCAGCCGCAGCCTCGAGCAGCTGCAGGGCATGGCGCGCGAGGCCGGCATGAGTCTGTGGGCCTCGGCCTGCGCCAATACGCTGTCGGGCAAGGCGGCGGCGAGCATCGCCGCGTTCGTGCAGATGATCGACGCGATGCGCGGCGCCACCGCGGGCCTGCCGTTGCCCGAGGTGATCGCCCATGTCATCGAGCACAGCGGTTTGAAGGCGCACTATCGCAAGGAAAAGGAAGGGGCCGACCGGCTGGAAAACCTCGACGAGCTTGTCAATGCGGCGGCGGTGTTCGTGGACGAGCGTGCAACACAGCTGCCGGCCGAGGGCGCGCTGCCCGAGGAGATGGATGAACTCACCGCATTCCTTGCACACGCCGCGCTGGAGGCCGGGGAGCACCAGGCTGAAGCGGGGGCCGACGCCCTGCAACTGATGACCGTGCATTCGGCCAAGGGCCTGGAATTTCATGCGGTGTTCATCACCGGGCTTGAGGAGGGTCTTTTCCCCCACGAAAACAGCATGACCGAGGCCGAAGGCGTGGAGGAGGAACGACGGTTGATGTACGTGGCGCTGACGCGGGCACGCCGCCGGCTTTATCTGTTGCTGGCCCAAAGCCGGATGTTGCACGGTCAGACGCGCTACAACGTGCCGTCC
>JBFKCU010000008.1:0-20608 GCA_041620115.1 Burkholderiales bacterium
ATCCGCGGCGCGCGCCAGAACAATCTCAAGAATCTCAGCCTTGATTTGCCGCTGAACGAGCTGATCGTCGTCACCGGCGTGTCGGGCAGCGGCAAATCATCGCTGGTGTTCGATACGCTTTACGCCGAAGGCCAGCGGCGCTATGTCGAGACCTTCTCGCCATACGCGCGCCAGTTCCTCGACCGCCAGGACCGGCCGCAGGTCGATGCCATCGAGGGCATCCCGCCGGCTATTGCCATCGACCAGGTCAACCCGGTGCGCACGTCCCGGTCCACCGTAGGCACTATGACGGAGCTGAACGACCACCTGAAGCTGCTGTTCGCGCGCGCCGCGCATCTGCACTGCAGGGACTGCGGTGCGGCAGTATCGCGTGATACGCCGCAGACCATCCATGCCGCCATGGCCACCCGTGCCATGGGGGCCGGGAATCCGCGTCTGGCGATTGCGTTTCCGGTGGATGTGCCAGCGAATTTCAAGGCCGATGAGGTCAGGGCGCTGCTGACGGCGCAGGGTTACACGCGTTTCCTGCGCGAGGACGAAGACCGCTTCGAGGTGGTGCAGGACCGGCTGCGCATGGGTGGCGCTGAGCGTGCGCGCGTCATCGACGCGCTGGAAGCGGCGCTGAAAGTCGGCCGGGGCCGGGTCAATGTGCACCTGCTATCGACGGATGACGGCAATGCCGGCAACGGTACCGTCTGGCGGTTTTCCAGTGACCTGCACTGCGCCGAGTGCGATATCCATTACGCCGAGCCCAACCCGAGCCTGTTCTCGTTCAATTCGCCGATGGGCGCCTGCGACACCTGCCGCGGCTTCGGGCGCGTCATCGGCATCGACTACGGGCTCGTGATTCCGGATGAATCGCTTTCTCTGCGTGACGGCGCGGTGCGTCCGTGGCAGACGCCGTCGAACAAGGAGTGCCAGGATGACCTGCTTAACTATGCGAAGCAGCGCGGCATCGCAATCGACACGCCGTGGCGCGAACTTTCTGCCAGCCACAAACGCTGGGTGCTCGACGGCGAATCCGAGTGGGTAAGCTGGCGAAAATCGTGGCCGGGCGTGTGGTACGGGGTAGCGCGTTTCTTCAAATGGCTGGAAACGAAGTCGTACAAGATGCATGTGCGCGTGCTGCTGTCGAAATACCGCGCATACACCGAGTGCACCGCCTGCGGCGGCGCGCGGCTTAAGACCGATGCCCTGTTGTGGCGCGTGGGCAGCGTCGCCAACGCCGACCTGGCGCTGGGCACAAGGAAGCGATTCAAGCCCGAAGGCGTCACCTGTCCTGATGCACAGCTCGCCACATTGCCCGGCCTGACGCTGCACGATCTGGTGCTGCTGCCGTTGGAACGGACCAAACAGCTGTTCGATGCGCTCGAACTGCCAAAGCCCCTGGATGAAGCGACGGATATGCTCGTCGGCGAGATCCGCACCCGCCTCGATTACCTGAACCAGGTCGGTCTCGGCTATCTGACGCTGGACCGCCAGTCACGTACTTTGTCCGGCGGCGAAGTGCAGCGCATCAACCTCACGACCGCGCTGGGCACCTCGCTGGTCAATACGCTGTTCGTGCTCGACGAGCCGTCGATTGGCCTGCATCCGCGCGATATGGGCCGAGTCATCGGCGTCATGCACAAACTCCGGGACGCGGGAAATTCTCTGGTGGTGGTCGAACACGATCCCCAGGTCATGCTCGCCGCTGACCGGCTGCTCGACATCGGGCCGGGTCCGGGCAGCCGCGGCGGCGACATCGTCGGCTTCGATACGCCGGCGCGCATCATGCAGACCCCGGGTTCGATCACCGGACGCTATCTGTCGGGCGAAGTACACGCTGCCGGGACCGTCGCGCCGCGCACCGTAACAAAGAAAACGCGGCGCCTGTGGCTGCGCGGCGCGGCGGAACACAATCTCAAAAACGTTGACGTCGAGTTCCCGCTGCAGCGCCTGACCTGCGTGACCGGCGTCTCCGGTTCGGGCAAGTCGACGCTGGTGCAGGACGTGCTGTACGCGGCCTTGCGCAAGGCGCACGGCAAACCAACCGAGACGCCCGGACGTCACGAGGCGCTCTATGGCGCCGGCGACATCAGCGACGTGGTGATGGTGGACCAGTCGTCAATCGGCCGCACCACGCGCTCGAACCCGGCAAGCTACGTCGGTGCTTTCGACGCCGTGCGCAGCCGTTACGCGGGCTCGCCGCTAGCGCAATCACGCGGTTACACCGCAGGCACGTTCAGTTTCAATTCCGGCACCGGC
This sequence comes from Burkholderiales bacterium, assembly GCA_041620115.1. Taxonomy (GTDB): domain Bacteria; phylum Pseudomonadota; class Gammaproteobacteria; order Burkholderiales; family SG8-41. The sequence continues at coordinate 2,248 of JBFKCU010000008.1, forward strand.
CGCTGCCCGACCTGCAGCGGCAACGGCTTCGAGCATGTCGAGATGCAGTTTCTGTCGGACGTGTATCTGCGCTGTCCGGACTGCGACGGCAGACGCTACCGTGCGGAGGTGCTGGAGATCACCTTCGAGGGCAAATCGATTGCCGATGTACTCGACCTCACCGTGGCAGACGCGCTGGCGTTTTTCAACCATGCGCCGGACATCGTGCGCGCGTTGCAGCCGCTGGTCGATGTCGGCCTTGACTATCTGAAACTCGGCCAGCCGGTGCCGACGCTGTCGGGCGGCGAAGCGCAACGTCTGAAACTCGCGGGCTTCCTCGCTGCGGCAGCGAACAGGGGGCGCAATGCCGTCGGCACCAACAACACGCTGTTCCTGTTTGACGAGCCGACCACCGGCCTGCATTTCGATGACGTGCGCAAACTGCTTGGCGCGTTCCGCAAGCTGCTCGCCGCGGGACATTCGCTGATCGTGATCGAACACAATCTCGATGTCATCCGCGCCGCGGACTGGATCATCGACCTCGGCCCCGAGGGCGGGGATGCCGGCGGCGCGCTGGTGTGCTGCGGCACGCCGGAGATGGTGGCCGCACATGCGGGGTCACATACAGGCAAGGCGCTGCGGGATTACGCCGCCGCACTGGGTAAGCCGCAAGCTGTACCGAAGGCTTTGCCTGCACCCGCCAGGCAAAGCCAGATGATCAGCGTCAGCCACGCCCGCGAACACAACCTGAAAAACATCAGCGTCGACATCCCGCGCGGCAAATTTACCGTGGTGACCGGTGTGTCGGGCAGCGGCAAGTCGACGCTGGCTTTCGACATCGTTTTCGCCGAAGGCCAGCGCCGTTATCTCGAATCGCTGAACGCCTACGCACGCCAGTTCGTGCAGGCGGCGGCGCGGCCCGATGTGGACGCCATCTACGGCATCCCGCCGACGGTGGCGATCGAACAGCGCACCAGCCGCGGCGGCCGCCGCAGCACTGTGGCGACGCTGACGGAGATTTACCATTTCCTGCGCCTGCTCTACGTCAAGCTGGGCACGCAGTACTGCCCGGCGTGCGACGTCGCCATCGAACCGCAGCGCATCGACCAGGTCGCCGCGCGCATCATGAAACAATACCGCAACGATCGCATCGGCCTGCTGGCCCCGCTGGTGGTGAACCGCAAGGGTTATTACACCGACCTCGCCAAGTGGGCGGCAGGCAAGGGTCACACCCACCTGCGGGTTGACGGCGAGTTCATCCCGACATCACCGTGGCCGCGGCTGGCGCGCTTCAAGGAGCACACCATCGAACTGCCGGTGGCCGACATCCGCGTGACGCCGGAGAGCGAGGCCCAGCTGCGGGCCGGACTCGCCACGGCGCTGGAACACGGCAAGGGCATCGTGCAGGTGCTGGGCGGCCTCGATACGCTGGCTGATGCGATGGCGCGGAAAGACGCACGGCGCATCAGGCTGACCGAGGCCACCTATTCTGTGAAACGCGCCTGCCCGTCGTGCAATCGGAGTTTTCCGGAGCTCGACCCACGGCTGTTTTCGTACAACTCCAAGCACGGCTGGTGCGCGACCTGTTTCGGCACCGGCCTGTCGCTGGAACGCGTCGAGTGGGATGAACAGCGCGAGAAAACCGGCACCGAAGAACATGTGCTCGATTCGTGGCTGAACTGGCTCGAAATCGACGAGCCCTGCCCTGCGTGCAGCGGCCGGCGGCTCAATCCGACCGCGCTGGCGGTGCGTTACCGCAAACGCTCGATCGCCGAACTCGCCGCACTGCCGGTGACGAAACTCGCCGCTGAGTTTACCGGCGTTTCGTTCAGCGGCCGCGAGGCGGCAATCGCGCGCGACATCTTGGCCGAAGTCCGCAGCCGTCTATCGTTTCTGGAGGAAGTCGGCTTGGGATATCTGGCCCTCGACCGCGCCGCGCCCACGCTGTCGGGTGGTGAAGCCCAGCGCATCCGCCTCGCCGCGCAACTGGGCTCCAACCTGCGCGGGGTCGCCTACATACTCGATGAGCCGACCATCGGCCTGCATCCGCGCGACAACCGCATCCTGCTCGACACGCTGGCGAAGCTGCAAACCAAGGGCAACACGCTGATCGTGGTCGAGCATGATGAAGACACCATCCGCCGTGCCGATCATGTCATCGACCTCGGCCCCGGCGCAGGCCGTCTCGGCGGCACCGTCGTTGCTGCCGGCACGGCCGCGCAATTGCAGAAGAACCCGCATTCAGTGACCGGTCGTTTGCTGGCGAAGCCACTGCGGCATCCGCTGCATCCGGCGCGCAGCGTGGACAGAAAAACGCCGTCGCTGGAAATCCGCAACGCCCGGCTGCATAACCTGCAGCGCATCCATGCGCGCGTACCACTGGGACGATTGACGGTGATCACCGGCGTGTCGGGCTCGGGCAAGTCGACACTGGCGCGTGATGTGCTGCATGCCAATCTGGCACGCCTCGTCGGCAGTAAATCAAAAAATCAAATAAAAACAACAGGTTGTGATTTGATTGCCGGGTGGCAGGCCGTGGGTCGCGTACTCGAAGTCGACCAGACACCCATCGGCAAGACCCCGCGCTCCTGTCCGGCGACGTACGTCGGGTTCTGGGACACCATCCGCCGCCTCTATGCCGAAGCGCCGGAAGCGCGCATGCGCGGTTACACGGCGAGCCGCTTTTCCTTCAACACCAAAGGCGGGCGATGTGAGGCCTGCGAAGGCCAGGGCGTGCAGAAAATCGAAATGAGTTTCCTGCCTGACGTGAAAGTGCCCTGCGATGTATGCGGCGGCGCGCGCTTCGATGCCGATACGCTGGCGGTACGATTCAAGGACAAATCCATCGGGGAGGTGCTGGCGCTGTCGGTGGATGAAGCGGTGGAGTTTTTCTCGGCGCATGCGGGCATTCATCACGCACTGCGGCTGCTGCAGGACGTAGGCCTCGGATACCTGACACTGGGCCAGCAAAGCCCGACGCTGTCGGGCGGCGAGGCCCAGCGCATCAAGCTGGTCACCGAACTCGCCAAGGTGCGAATCAACAGCGCTGATGCCGGCACGCGACCGGGCCGCGCCGGTGCGCAGAAACACACGCTCTACGTGCTCGACGAGCCGACCGTGGGCCTGCACATGGCCGACGTGGAAAAGCTGATCCATGTACTGCATCGCCTGGTCGATGCCGGCAATTCGGTAGTGGTGATCGAGCACAACCTCGATATCATGGCGGAGGCCGACTGGATCATCGATCTCGGACCCGAGGGCGGCGACGGCGGAGGCCGCATCGTTGCCGTGGGTCCGCCGGCACGGATTGTCACCCGATCCGCGCGTTCACACACCGCACGCATCCTCGGGGAGTTCCTGCGCGACCGCAGCACCTAGCACTACGTCGCCGGTCAGGCCTTGTGCTTGCCCACGCTCCAGCCACGCTGCGCGAGGTGCTTCTCGCCAACCTCGGTAGGTTCTTTCTCCAGCGGCGTGGCCATGGTGTCGTTCCAGCGGTTGAGGAAGCCGAACAGGGCGATCACACCGGTAATCTCAATGATCTGCCCCTGGGTCCAGTGCTGCTGCATGCGTGCAAACAGCTCATCGGTGACGTCATTGGGCTGCGACGAAGCCGCCACCGTGAACTCGATGGCGACGCGCTCGGCTTCGTTGAACAAGGGGCTGCTACGGTATTCCCACACCGCGTTGAACTTGTCCTCGGGGATGCCCAGCCGGAGCGACGCCCCGGCGGAGTGCGCCATTCAATAACGGCAGCCGTGGACGGAACTCGACACGTGGCTCAGCAGGCGCTTGAAGCCGACATCGACTTCGCTGTCGGGTCCCCACATCGCCCACGACAACATGGCAAAGCCTTTGGCCATCGCCGGCTTGTGCTGCATGATCAGCGCGGCATTGGGCACAAAACCCAGGGACTTCTTGAAGTTGCTGAGCGCCGCCTGTACGTCCGGCGCGTCAGTCAGGGGCAGCGGTGGAATGCGTGGCATGTGAACTCCTTAAAAAATTGTCAAATTCCCGCTGGCCGGCCGTTGCTCAGGCCGTGTGCTTGCCGACATTCCAGCCGCGCTTGGCCAGATGTTTCTCGCCGACCTCGACCGGCTCCTCTTCCAATGGCGTTGCCATCGAATCATTCCAGCGGTTCATGAACCCGAACATCGAAACCACGCCGAGGATTTCGACAATCTGGCCTTCGTTCCAGTGCTGCTTCAGGCGCGCGAACAATTCGTCGCTCACGTCATTGGGCTGGGATGCCGCGGCAATCGAAAAATCCAGCGCGACGCGCTCCGCTTCCGAATACAAGGGACTGGTCCGGTATTCCCACACCGCGTCGAACTTCTCTTCGTCGATGCCCAGCCGGAGCGCCGCCCCGGCAGTGTGGGCCATTCAATAATGGCACCCGTGGGCCTTGCTCGCGACATAGGCCAGCAAACGCTTGAAGGCCACGGTAACTTCACCCTGCGGGTCCCAGACCGCGGCGGCGAGTCCCGCCAGCGCTTTTACCAGTTTGGGCTTGCGCTGCATGATCAGAACGCTGTTGGGCACGAAGCCCAGCGATTTTTCGTAGACTTTCCACGACTCTGCAAGCTCGGGCACCGCGTCAAGCGGCAGGGGTTCAAGTCGGGACATGTCTTCTCCTCGTGTTTTGTCGCTTAAATTATAACGCCCCGCAGCCGGCAAAATGCGCCTCGGGCACCGCGGTCTATAATCAGATTCCCTGTTGCAATGCAATTCAATTCATTCTCATGCCGACCAATTATCTGAAAATCGCGTGCGCCGTCGCCACAACCGCTGTGCTCGCCTCCTGCGCGACGATCGACAAACCACTGCCGCTGCCAGTAGGGCACTGGGAGATGACCGGCTCGAATTTTCTGGAGATCGGCCGCATGCCCGGACTGCCGCGCGCCACACTCCAGATCGGCGACGGCCGCGTATCGGCGTTCGGCGGCTGCAACACGGCCAATGCGGAAGTGAGCGCCGTGGACGGAAAAATGCAGGTCGGCGCACTCGCGACAACACGGCGGGCATGTCCGGAACCGGCCGGTGTCTTCGAAGCCCGGCTGTTCAAGCTGTTGCGGGAGCAGCCCTATTTCCGCATTGAGGATGGCATGCTGATCCTCGCTGCCGGCGAGCTCAGCGCCCGTTTTCGCCGCATGACCGACAGACCGCCGGCAGGAAAACCGCCAGCATGATCAGCCAGGTACTGCAGTCGCATACCAAGAACCTCGGCGACGGTTTCGAGGTGCGGCGCCTGCTGCCGGCAGCGACACGCAAAATGATCGGGCCGTTCATTTTCTTCGATCATATGGGCCCGGTTCAGTTTGCACCCGGCCAGGCCGTCGACGTGCGGCCGCACCCGCACATCGGACTGGCGACGGTGACCTATCTGTTCGAAGGCGCCCTCGTGCACCGCGACAGCCTCGGTTATGTTCAACGCATAGCCCCCGGCGATGTCAACTGGATGACGGCTGGCCACGGCATCGTGCATTCCGAGCGCAGTCCCGAGGAAGAGCGCGATCAGTCCCGCGGGCTGCACGGCATTCAGATCTGGATCGCGTTGCCGCAGAACGACGAGCATGCGGAACCCTCTTTTTCACATCACCCCAAGGCCTCGCTGCCGGCGGTGCAGTGGCCCAATGCCGAACTGCGCCTGATCGCGGGCGAATGCTGGGGACAGCGCTCACCGGTCAGGATTTTCTCGCCGATGTTTTACGGCGCGGTGACGACCCAGGGTGAAGCGAAATTTGAACTGCCGACCGAGTACGCCGAGCGCGCAATATATGTCGTCAGCGGCACGGTCGCGGCCGACGGAATACCGGTAGCGCCTCACACTGTTGCCACGTTTGATCGCGGCTCGGCGATAACCATAACGACCAGTACGGCTGCGCGCATCATGGTTTTCGGCGGGGCGCCCATGGACGGGGACCGCCATATTTCGTGGAACTTTGTCGCCAGCAGCCGCAAACTGATCGACGAGGCGCGCTCGCGCTGGCGCGAACAGCGCTTTCCCAGAGTCCCGGGCGAAACCGAATTCATTCCACTGCCGGAACGTGGATCGAACGCCGGTTGATCAGGATCAAGCCTGCCGCGATCCGGGGCAGGCAAGATGTCTTCAGGACGTACCGTTACTACGCCGGATTGACTGAGGAGACAAAGATGCGGAAAGTGCTGATCCCGTTTGATGGATCTGCGGCGGCGATGCGTGCTGTGGAGCAGGTCGTGGCTCTGGCCGAAAAAATGGCCGGTCCGCTGGAAGTGGTCATGCTGGCGGTCGTGCCGCCAGCCGGGTTCGGCGACCAGTTGCTGAAAGGCAAGCCCAGCGACGTCCGTGTATTGCAGAAACCGGCGCTCGACAGTGCACGCAAGGGGATGGAGGACGCGGCAGCGGCTCTGGGCAAAGCCGGCGTCACTGCACAGATTCATGTGGAGGTCGGTTATCCGGAGGAAATCATCGCCCACTATGGCGGCGCCCATCACTGCGACATGATCGTCATGGGTACGCGTGGGCTGGGCACCGTCCAAGGCCTGCTGCTGGGATCGGTGGCCACCAAGACCGTGCACCTCACCGATTTGCCCGTCCTGCTGGTCAAATGACCATGCGATCAGGGTAACGCTACAGCAACGCTTGAACGGCGCGCTAGAATAAGCGCCATGACATTTTTGGATTTCCTGCCGTGAGCATTGCTTCGCTGCGTCGCGACTACAAGGGCGAGAGTCTCAACGAGACTGATCTCGCTGCCGATCCATTCGCCCAGTTCCAGCACTGGTTTGACGAGGCAATGCGGGCAGAATTGCCTATACCCAACGCAATGACGCTGGCAACCGTCGGCGCTGACGGCGCGCCGTCAGCGCGCATCGTGCTGCTGAAGGGCATCGATCACAACGGTTTTGTGTTCTACACCAACTATCACAGCCGCAAGGGACGCGAGCTGGCCGCCAATCCACGGGCGGCAATGGTGTTCCACTGGACCGACCTTGAACGCGAAGTGCGCGTCGAGGGTGTCATTGAAAAAGTCACGGCCATGGAATCGGATGAGTATTTCGCCAGCCGCCCGCTGCCCAGCCGTCACGCCGCAATTGCGTCACCGCAAAGCGAAACGGTTCCCAGCCGCGCGGTGCTCGAGCAGAAGTTCGCCGCAGCCCGGAGCGATCATGGCGACACTCCGCTCCGGCCGTCGCACTGGGGCGGCTATCGTCTGCGGCCAGTCACGGTCGAGTTCTGGCAGGGCCGGCCCAACCGGCTGCATGACCGTCTGCTGTACACCCGGGAGGGCGGCAGCTGGACCATCCGCCGGCTGGCGCCCTGAACGCGACCGCGCTGCCAGGATTTTACTTTTTGCCGTAGCGGCGCTGCCACTCGGCTTCGAGTTCGGCATCGGTCTTGTAATGCGGCACGCGGAAGGTATAGCGATACCAGTTCTGCGGGCGGAACGGCCGGTCCCGGGTTTCATGCTCCCAATACCAGTCTCCGAGTTCAATGTTCTTCTGCTGATCCATCTCCCAATGCCGGCGTGAACGCGGACCGCCGAACAGGTAGAGCCGCCCGTTGACGACCTTGAATGTGTCCGCGCCGATGTTGGCTTTAAGAGCATAAGGTGCACCGCTGGCGCAAAATCCCGCATACGCAGGCACATATTTTTCGGGCGCCGCCAGAAATCTCTGCCGGTGCTCCTCGCTGGAAAAGCGATAAGTCACGCCATCGTGCTGCACCTTGATTTGCGGATCGCCGCGCACCGCCTTGTTCAGCGTCTGATACGCCACCGGATCGTTGCCCCGCAGCATCAGCTGCTCGTCACTGCCGTCGGAAACGACATTCTTGGTCGCGCAGGCCGGCAACAGAGCAAACAAGATCAGCAACAGTGTAAGCCGCCCCGCGGCCCCCGGATTCCAATTCATGGTTCACCCCCTTGGTTGCAATGTTACGACGTTTGCGCCCGGCATTCGCAGGGCGACCAGAATAAGCCCGGGCACCAGTTATACTGATCGCCTCCACTCACCCTGTGTGCCGTCATCTTGGCTTTCCCGCTTTCACCCCGCGCCTACGAGTCCCTGCTGGCGTGGTATTTCGTATCGGTCTGGGGTTCGGGTTTCCTCGCCACCAAGATCGGGCTGCAGCACACAGCGCCATTTACGTTTCTGACACTGCGCTTCGCCTTCGGCATCCTGTGCCTGATCCCGATCATACTGCTCTACAAACCCCGTTGGCCAACCAGCCGCGACGAAGTTCGCCACATTCTCATCGCCGGCCTGCTGATGCACGCCGTGCATCTGGGCGGCAGCCATTACACGCAGCACCTGGGCATGTCAGCAGGCATTACCGCCGTCCTGCTGTCAATACAACCGCTGCTGACAGCACTCATTGCCGGACGCTGGATGGGTGAACGGCTGAGTCCGCGCCAGTGGCTGGGCGTTGCCGTCGGTCTTGCCGGCGTGACCCTGATCGTCTGGCACAAAATTGATATGCGTGAAGCGACGCTGGGCGCGCTGGTCGCGGTGACGATTTCGCTCGCAGGCGTGACCGCCGGCACGCTGTACCAGCGTGCGTACTGCCCCGCCGTCGATCTGCGCTCGGCCGCATTCATGCAGTTCATCGCCACCATTGTCGTGCTGGCGCCACTGGCCTGGTTCGTCGAAGACGCCGTGGTGCGCTGGTCGTGGACGCTGGTCGGCGCCATCGTGTTTCTGGTGATCGGTGCTTCGATACTCGCGGTGAATGCGTTCCATACGCTGATGCGCCGCGGACAGGCAACCAAGGTGACCAGCCTGATCTACCTGACGCCGATATTCGCCGTGGCGCTGGAACTGGCCATGTTCGACGTGATCCCCACGGCGATTTCGCTGACCGGTATCGTAATTACCTGCGCCGGCGTCGCAATGGTGTCCTGGGCGCGCGCGGCCAAACTATCACAGCAGTCGGCGGCGTGAGCATCCGCTTCCTGCTGCTGCTGACGGTCCTGCTGCACCTGGCGTTTGCCGGCAGCAGGGTAACGCTGTCGCTGTTCGCGTTGCACCTGCAGGCCACGCCACTGACGGTCGGCATACTGATATCTCTGCTGGCCGCCGTGCCGCTGCTGTTCTCGGTCGGCTGGGGGCGGGCAATCGACCGCGGCGGCGTGCGCAAGCCATTGTTTATCGGCGCCGGCACCGTGCTTGGCGCGATGCTGCTTGCAGTTGCGGTGCCGCGCATCGAGATGCTGTTTGTGGTCAGCGCACTGGCCGGCAGCGGGTTCATGCTGGTGCACATCTGCGTCAACCAGGTCGCCGGGCTGCACGGCACGGCGGAGCAGCGCCCGCGCAACTTCACGCTGCTCGCGCTGGCATTCTCCACCTCGGGTTTCCTCGGCCCTGTCATTTCCGGCTTCGCCATTGACCTGATCGGCCACCGGCTTACATTCCTGCTGCTCGGTGGAAGCGCCGTCGCCGGAATTGTGCTGATGCTGATCCGTCCGGTTTCGATGCCGGCACACCCCACGGCGGCGCACGACCACGCCGGCAAGCGCCTGATCGACCTGTTCCGTCTGCGCGATCTGCGTCGCGCGTTCGTGGCCAGCGCCGCCTTGTCCATGGCCTGGGACCTGTTCACGTTTGTCACGCCGATCCACGGTACGCGGCTGGGGCTGTCCGCTTCAACCATAGGCCTGATTCTGGGCGCATTCGGCGCGGCGATCTTCCTGGTCCGCGTGCTGCTGCCGCTGGTCGTGCACCGACTGAGTGAATGGCCGCTGCTGATCGCCGGCATGCTGGCCACCGGCGCAGCCATGACCGTATTTCCCCTGATCGATCAGGTGCCCTTGCTGATGGCTGTCGCGTTCTTGCTGGGCCTGGCCATCGGCGGCACACAGCCGATGATCATGGCGGTGCTCTATAACACCGCGCCGCCGGGCCGCGGCGGCGAAGTGGTCGGCGTGCGCACCTTGCTGCTCAATCTGACCCAATCCGGCATTCCGCTGCTCTTCGGCATTGTCGGCTCAACACTGGGCATGACACCGGTATTCTGGGCAATGGCCGCCACATTGTTCATTGGCGCAGCTTATGCCGGCAGAAAATAACGCAATGGGGTTGGCGGCATTGCGGTGCCCAATCAAAACAAACGGGGCGCCTGAGCGCCCCGTCATGGTGTTGCTGAAACCGCAGCTTATTTCAGGTGCTTGTTGACCAGCTTGGTCATTTCGAACATCGACACCTGTTTCTTGCCGCCGAAGACGTCCTTCAGCTTTTCATCGGCATTGATGTTGCGGCGGTTCTTGCTGTCCTGAAGGCCATGGCGCTTGATGTAAGCCCAGATTTTCTTGGTCACTTCAGTGCGCGGCATCATGCCGTTGCCGATCACCGCGCCGAGCGCAGCGCTCGGTTGCATCGGCTTCATGAATGCGGCATTGGGTTTACGCTTGGCACCGCTTTTCTTTTTCTTTGCGGCGGGTTTCTTGGTAGCCTTTTTCTTTGCAGCCATCGGTTGTTCTCCCGTAGAGGTTGTTCGACTGGATTGGGTAAGGTTAGTCTGCTTAGCCGTGATAGCGCACGGTGACGAGAGGATGCCGAGGGAAAACGCCTTTGTCAACGTTTTCCAGAGGGAAAATCTAGGAGTACAGCAGGGAAAAATGCCTGTGCGTACCGACACCAAAGTGGTTAAAACGCGAATCGTTTGAATCTGCAGCCGACTCGCTGCACAATAGCGAACCCCCCTGCCGGCTTGCCCCGGAGCAGGTTCGCCGCTCAAGAGCAGAAGCAAATCAATGACCTAGTCGAGGAATTTGAATTTTGTATCTGCAGCAACCGCGATCCGAACACGAGCATCATGGCGTCGCCGCGCGGTGACAGCGTGGTGTGCTTCCATGGATAAAACGGAGCAACCATGACCCGACAGCTCTCCTTGTTCGAAAGCGGCAGGGATCCCGGGGTTCCGCACCGCGCAGTGGAAATTGAACCCGCACCGATCGCGCCGGAAATCCGCGAGCTGGCCCGGCAGTTACCCACCGGCGTGCGACTCGGCACGTCATCGTGGCATTTCCCCGGCTGGAAGGGCATCGTCTGGGCGAATGCCGAAGCACCGGGCGACCTGTCACGCTACGGCCTGGCTGCCTATGCGCAGCATCCGCTATTCAGTACCGTCGGCGTGGATCGTTCATTCTATGCGCCGTTGACGGCGCGCCAGTACGGCCTCTATGCCCGGCAGACGCCGGATCAATTCCGTTTCGTCATCAAGGCGCCCAGCACACTGACCAGCCCGTGGATTTTCAGCGAGGGCGGCGCCCGCGGGAAGGCGAACGCGCAATTTCTGGACACCGCGTACGCAACGGATCAGTTCATCGGACCCGCTCGCGAGGGGCTGGGCGAAAAAACCGGCCCGCTGCTTTTCCAGTTCCCGCCGCTGGGGCGCGCGCTGACGCGGGCACCGGAGAAGTTTATCGCGCAGCTGCATGATTTTCTTGAGCAATTGCCATCGGGACCGGTGTACGCCATCGAGATGCGTGACGACCGGATGATCACGCGCCGTTTTTTTGCAACGTTGAAGGAAACCGGCGTGCGCTACTGCGTCAGCGTCCACCCGCGGATGCCGCCTGTCGCCGCACAAGCAGCGGCGATGTCCGGCTTCGGTCCGGGGCCGCTGATCGTGCGCTGGAACCTGCAGGCGGGCTACAACTACGAAGAGGCGAAGGCGCGCTTTACGCCATTTGACCAGCTGGTTGACGAAGACAGTGCCACCCGCGATTCGATCGCACAGTTATGCATGGCCACACTGGCAGCCGGTCAGGAGTGCACGATCATCGCCAATAACAAGGCAGAAGGTTCCGCGCCGTTGACGCTGGTCAAGCTGGCGCAGGCGATCGTCACTGCCGCGCGGCGCCGGCTGCATGCCGAGGGATAAGGCCCGGCCGAATCGGCAGCGGCAGGAGAAGCGCTTATTTCTTCAACCGGCCGGAAAACTGCTGGCGGAACTTAGCCACCTTGGGTGAAACCACATACTGGCAGTACGGCTGGCGCTGATTGTTTCTGAAATAGCTCTGGTGATACCGTTCGGCCGGGTAAAACTTAGGCGCCGGAGCAATCTCGGTGACGATGGGATTGGCATAGGTCTTGGCTTCAGTCAGCCGGCGGACAGCGGCCTCGGCCGCTGTTTTCTGCTCCGGCGTAGCAAAATAAATTACCGAGCGGTACTGGGTGCCGATGTCGTTGCCTTGGGCGTTCAACGTCGTCGGATCATGAATGGCGAAAAATACGTCCAGGATGTCGGCATAGCTGATCACTGCGGGATCGAAAGACACGCGCACCACTTCGGCATGTCCCGTCTCACCACCGCAGATGTCCTCGTACGTCGGGTCTTGCGTCCGTCCGCCGCTGTATCCGGACTCGACCGAAACCACGCCCTGCAGACCCTCGTAGACCGCCTCCAGACACCAGAAACATCCGCCGCCCAGCGTGGCAATTTCATGATTTCCGGTTTTTGCACTCTCAGCAGCCATGATCTTTGCCTCCGTGTAATCACTGCATACGCACCCGGTCCCGCCCCACGTCAAATCCGGCGACACCTTTGACGGGTACGGCTAGCCCGCCGCCTGGTGATACGCGGTGACCCGCTCGACCTCATTTCGTGAGCCCAGTATCACCCCCACGCGCTGATGCAACCTTTGGGGCTGCACCTCCAGGATGCGCTGGTGACCGTTGGTTGCCGCCCCCCCTGCCTGTTCGACAATGAACGACATCGGGTTGGCTTCATAGAGCAGGCGCAGCCGGCCTTCCTTGTGCTTGGCGTCCTGCGGATACATGAATATGCCGCCGCGGGACAGTACCCGGTAAACATCGGCAACCATGGAGGCCACCCAGCGCATGTTGTAGTCCTTGCCCAGCGGGCCGGTCTTGCCGGCGAGGCATTCATCGATATAGCGCTTCATCGGCGCACTCCAGTTTCGCATGTTCGACATGTTGATTGCGAACTCGGCCGTATCGGCAGGGATTTCGATTTTCGGCTGGGTCAGCACCCAGCTGCCCATTTCGCGGTCGAGTGTGAACCCGGCGACGCCATTGCCTACCGTCAGCACCAGGGTCGTCGACGGCCCGTAGACTGCAAACCCCGCCGCGACCTGTCGCGCCCCGGGCTGCAGAAACGCCTTTTCATCGGGATCTTTGACGCCCTCGGGGCACCGCAGTACCGAGAAGATCGTTCCGACGGAAACATTGACGTCAATATTCGACGAGCCGTCGAGCGGGTCGATCAGCAACAGAAATTCGCCGCGCGGATAGCGGTTCGGAATCTGGTGCGGATGCTCCATTTCCTCCGACGCCATGGCGGCGAGATGCCCGCCCCATTCATTGGCTTCGAGCAAGACCTCGTTGGATATGACATCGAGCTTTTTCTGCGCCTCGCCCTGCACGTTATCAGTGCCGGCGCTACCGAGGATGCCGGTCAACGCGCCTTTGCTGACCGCGTTGCTGATCGATTTGCAGGCGCGCGCAACGACTTCAACGAGCAGCCGCAACTCGCCAGAAACGACCCCTTTTTCCCGCTGTTGTTCGACCAGGTACTGCGTGAGTGTAATGCGACGCATGCTTTCTCCACTAATAGACATTGCCCGGTAAGCCGGGCGTGTGAACGCGAATTATCCGATATACTGGTTTTAACCGGGAGAAACAAACGATGTCCATGATTTTGAAAGATATTTTCTGGCGTTTGGCATTGATATGCGCCGTGCTGTCACCCGCTGTGATACATGCCCAGACCAGCAAGCCCGCAACTGCCGCAAGGCCCGCCGCATTGGCGTCATCCACCACCGGGGTTGCCACCTTCGGCGGCGGCTGTTTCTGGTGTGTGGAAGAGGCGTTCGACAAAGTAAACGGCGTGATTTCGACCACATCGGGTTTCATGGGCGGGCGCACCAAGAATCCTACCTATAACCAGGTGTCCAGCGGCGGCACCGGTCATAACGAAGTGGTGCAGGTCATCTACGATCCTGCCAAAGTCAGTTATGCGCAGCTGCTCGATACCTTCTGGAAAAACATTGATCCGACGCAGGCCAACGGCCAGTTCTGCGACCACGGATCGCAATATCGAAGCGAAATTTTTTATCACGACGATGATCAGCGCAAAACCGCCGAGGCATCAAAGGCAAAACTGCTGAAAGACAAACCGTTCTCCGGTGACATCCACACTCTGATCACCCGCGCGGGGGAATTTACCGCCGCAGAGGAATATCATCAGAATTATTACAAGAAAAATCCACTGCGTTACAAGTATTACAAGACCAGCTGTGGGCGCGAAGAGCGATTGAGAGAGGTCTGGAAAACGCGCTGATGCGACACGTATGAACCGGCGCCTGCTGCTGATCGGCGGCGGCCATACCCACGTTGAAGTCATTCGCCGCTGGGGACTGAATCCCGAGCCGGATGTCACGGTAACGCTGCTCAGTCCCGGCCGACACACTCCCTATTCGGGCATGCTGCCCGGATATGTCGCCGGCCATTACCGGTTCGAAGACTGTCACATCGATCTCGAAGCGCTGTGCCAGCGCACCGGCATCGTTCGGATTGACGGTGCCGTCAGCGGTCTTGATCTCCGGCACCGCAAAGCCTATTGCAGTGACAACGCCGAACTGTCTTTTGACCTGGTATCCATTGATACCGGGTCAACACCGGTCATTGCAAGTATACCGGGCGCTGAACGGCACGGCACACCGGTCAAACCGGTCGCGCAATTCCTTGAAGAGTGGAAAACGATACGATTGGCGGCGCAGCACGGAAACGCCCCCCGCATCGTCGTCGTCGGCGCGGGTGCGGGTGGCATAGAACTGGCGCTGGCGATGCATCATCGCCTGCATCACGATGGCAGCCCCGCCCGGATCACCGTAGTCAGCGACAGCCCCGCCGTGCTCGCCTCACACCCTGCAGGTGTACGACGCCGGATCGCCAGCATACTTGAGGAGCGCGGCATCGCCGTGAGACTCAATGCCCCCGTGCAAAGCGCACAGGCGGACGGTTTGACGCTGCGCGACAACACCCGCTTGCCCGCGGATCATGTGATCTGGGTTACCGGCGCCGCAGCACCGGCATGGCCGCTGGCCTGCGGCCTCCACACCGACCCGGCCGGATTCATCGCCGTTAACGGGTGCCTGCAATCACCGTCGCACGAATACGTATTTGCCGCCGGAGATGTAGCCTCGATGATGGCAACGCCGCGTCCGAAATCGGGTGTCTACGCAGTGCGTCAGGGACCGCCGCTGTCGGAAAATCTTCGGCGCGCGCTGCGCAAGGAAACGCTGGTGGAATATCACCCGCAGAAGACAACGCTGGCACTGATCAGCACCGGCAACCGCCATGCCATCGCTTCGTACGGGCCGATCGCATTCGGCGGCGCCTGGGTCTGGCGCTGGAAAAATCGCATCGACACGGCATTCATGCGCAAATACAACGCCACCGCGTAGGAGATCGACACGCGGCGTCAGGGACGGTGCTTAACCCCGACTCCGGCGGCCCTGATATCTAATCAAGGCGGACGCGCGCAAATTTGCGTTTGCCCACCTGCAGGACGACGTTCGTGCCACGCGCGAGCTTCAGCGACTTGTCGCTGATTTTCTCACCGTCCATCTTGACGCCGCCCTGCGCAAGCATACGCAGGGCGTCTGAGGTGCTGCTCGTCAGGCCCGCCTGCTTCAACACCGCGGCTATGGCCAGGCCCTCGCCCTCGGCAGAAAGCGCGATTTCCGGAACATTGTCCGGAATCTCATCACGCCGGAATCTCGCCTCAAAATCCGCCAGCGCGGCATGCGCGGCGTCCGGTCCGTGAAAGCGGCCGACAATCTCCTGGGCAAAGGCCACCTTGATGTCGCGCGGATTGCGTCCGCCCGAAACGTCGGCGCGCCACTGTCGCACCACTTCCAGCGGCTCAAACGACAGCAGTTCGATGTAGCGCCACATCAACTCGTCAGACACCGACATGAGCTTGCCGAAAATCTCGTTTGGTGGCTCCTGAATGCCCACATAGTTGCCGAGTGATTTCGACATCTTGTTGACGCCATCCAGCCCTTCGAGCAGCGGCATGGTCAGCACGCATTGCGGCGACTGACTGTTGTGTTTTTGCAACTCACGTCCCATCAACAGGTTAAATTTCTGATCGGTGCCGCCGAGTTCGATATCCGCCTTCAATTCGACCGAGTCGTATCCCTGCACCAGCGGGTACAGGAACTCGTGGATCGCGATCGGCTGGTTGGCCCGGTAGCGTTTCGAAAAATCATCGCGCTCCAGCATGCGCGCGACGGTATGCGAAGCGGCAAGCCTGATCATGTCGACTGCACTCATCCGATCCATCCAGCTCGAATTGAACACGACTTCCGTGCGGGAGCGATCAAGGATGCGGAACACCTGTTCGGTATAGGTTTCCGCATTGCGCGCAACCGCATCCCGCGTCAGTGGCGGACGGGTCGCGTTCTTGCCGGTGGGGTCCCCGATCATGCCGGTGAAATCGCCGATCAGAAACAGCACATGGTGGCCAAGCTCCTGGAACTGGCGCAGCTTGTTGATCAGCACGGTATGCCCCAGGTGCAGGTCGGGTGCGGTCGGGTCAAAGCCTGCCTTGACCCGCAGCGGCCGGCCGGTGGCGAGCTTCTCGCGCAGTTCTGATTCGAGCAGCAACTCGTCGCAACCGCGGCGAATGGTCTCGATCTGTTGGTCAATGGTGGTCATGTGTGCTTTATTTCACGATACAAAAAACCGGTTTTCCAGCGCCCGGGATTCTGCTAAGCTGCCGGCTGAAAAATGCTTGTAAATCATAAGGGAAGTGCATGTCGCAAGGGCAATTCGGAATTCTAGCGCAAAAGCTCGCGAACGGGCTTCAAGGCCGTTGGCCGCGCCGCATTCTGCTCGGATTGATCCTGCCTTTTGCCGGCATGATGACGGCATTCGGCATTGCACCCGACACCATCACCGATCGGGTTGTGCGCAGCAGTGTGGTCGAGGAACTCAGTCTGCCCGCGCTGCCCGTGGCCGAACCTGCCGGCGAAACCTACTGGCGCGAAACACGCGTCGAACGCGGCGACACCATCGCCGCCATTCTCCAGCGACTGCAAATCGACGAGACAAGTATTGGACTGGTTCTGCGGCAGGCGCGTGAGGCCCGGGCACTCTACCGCTTGATACCGGGTCGCACGGTGCGCGCGCAGACCACTGGCACGGGGCAGATGCTGGCGTTGCGTTATCTGAATGGCACCCAGCTGCTGAAGATCGACCAGGACGGTGACGCCCTGCGAATATCGGAAGGGCCTGCAGAAGTCGAAACCCGGGTACTGATGCGTTCCGGAGAAATCAAGTCTTCGCTGTTTGCTGCCACCGACGCCGCGGGGATGTCGGATGCCGTTGCAATACAGATCGCCGAAGTCTTTTCCACCGACATCGACTTTCATCGCGATTTGCGCCGCGGAGATCGTTTTGCCGCCATCTATGAGGTCCAGCATCACCTCGGTGAAGCAGTGAAAACAGGCCGGCTGCTGTCAGCCGAGTTCGTCAATCAGGGCAAGACCTTTCACGCCGTCTGGTTTGAAAACCCCGAAGGCGAAGGCGGCTACTACACCCTGGACGGGAAGAACATCCGCAAGGCTTTCCTGCGGTCGCCACTGGAGTTTTCGCGGATCAGCTCCGGCTTCTCGAACTCACGCTTCCACCCCGTGCTCAAGACCTGGCGCGCGCATAAGGGCGTGGACTACGCGGCCGCCACGGGAACCCGCGTCAAGACCACCGGTGACGGCATTGTCGACTTTGTCGGGCGCCAGGGAGGCTACGGCAATCTCGTGGTCGTGCGACACCAGTCGAAGTACACCACCTGGTACGGCCACTTGTCGCGCTTCGCGCCCGGTCTGCACAAGGGAAAACGCGTCTCCCAGGGGGACGTGATCGGTTTTGTCGGCAGCACCGGCATGGCCACCGGGCCCCACTTGCATTACGAGTTCCGCACCAACAACGTTCATCAGGATCCGCTGCGTGTCGCGATGCCGCCCGCGCCACCGCTGGCGCCGCAGTACCGTGCGGCGTTTGACGAGGCCGCGCGACCCATGGCGGAGCGCCTCGCATTGCTGCGGCAGGTGTCCACCGCAAACACCCAGTAAGACCCGCCAACCATGCCTGGCCTGTATGTCGGGTTGATGTCCGGCACCAGCATGGACGGGATTGACGCCGTACTGCTGTCACTGGAAGGCTCACCCACTCCGCAACATCACACCCACCAGCCGTTTCCGCCGCAATTGCGCGACACGCTGCTAGAACTGCAGCTCCCCGGCCACAATGAACTCCATCGCGCAGCGCAGGCGGCCAATGCGCTCGCACTGGGCTATGCCACGGCAGTAAGGTCTTTGCTCGAGCAAGCACAGGTTACGGCGGCACAGGTCACCGCTATCGGCTGTCACGG
>JBFKCU010000009.1:0-20136 GCA_041620115.1 Burkholderiales bacterium
CATGCCCATGCCAATATCGTGTCGATCAACACCGATGCGGCGCGCAAGGCACCCGGCGTGCTGGGTGTTTATATCGGTGAGGATGCGGTGCGTGCCGGCCATGTGCAGCCGCTGACGATGCTGACGTTCGCCGGCAAGGACGGCAAGAAGGCACTGATCCCTGCGCGCCCGACGTTGGCCCATGGCCGCGTGCGTTTCGTCGGTGACATGGTGGCGCTGGTGGTCGCCGAAACGGCGCTGCAGGCGCAGGATGCTGTCGAACTGATCGAAGTCGAGTACGAAGACCTGCCGGTGGTCGTGGCGGCCGAAAAATCGCTCGCCTCCGGTGCGCCGCAGCTGCATGACAACATTCCCGGCAATCTGTGTTTCGAGCAGGAAGCCGGCGATGCGGCAGCCGTGGAAGCGGCATTTGCCAAGGCCGCGCACGTGACCAAACTCAAACTCGACTGCACGCGCGTAGTACCCAATCCGATGGAGCCGCGCGCCTGCTTGGCCGCCTATGATGCGAAATCGGAATCGTACACGGTGCATGTTCCGGTGCAGGGCATCAACATGATGCGCATGCAGCTGGTGGCCTATACCGGAGTGCCCGAAGACAAGCTCAACATTGTCGCCCGCGACGTCGGCGGCGGCTTCGGCCAGCGCAGCATCGCCTATCCCGAGTATTGTGCGGTGATGATGGCGTCCAAGGCGCTGGGCCGCCCGGTGAAATGGGTGTCCACGCGCAGCGAGTCCTTCCTCGCTGATTCGCACGGCCGCGCCAATTACATCACCGCGGAACTCGCACTCGACAAGGACGGCACCTTCCTCGGCATGCGGCTGGACTGGATTGCCGACCTCGGTGCCTACCTGCATCCGGCCGGTCCGGTCAGCCCCATGCGCAATCCGGTCACCTGTCTCAACGGCGTTTACAAAACCCCCGCGCTGTTCGGTCGCTGGCGCGTGGCCCTGACCAATACCGCGCCGGTGTCGGCGTATCGTGGCGCGGCGCGTCCGGAGATGGCCTATGTGATAGAGCGGCTGGTTGATGAATCCGCGGCGCAGATGAAAATTGATCCTGCCGAAATCCGCCGGCGCAACTTCATCCCGACCGATGCCTTCCCGTACAAGACACCGACCGGATCCGTGTATGACATTGCCGATTTCCCGGCGGTGCTGGAGAAAGCGCTTAAGCTGGCCGACGTCAAAGGCTTCGCTAAGCGCCGGGCCGAAACCGAAAAACGCGGCCTGCTGCGCGGCCTGGGCATGTCGACCGTGATCGAGAACTCCGGCGCCGGCATGTTCCCCAAGGATGAAATCCTGCTCGAGGTCGCTGCCGACGGCAAACTCACGGCCTACTCGATTTCACATTCGCAGGGCCAGGGCCATGAAACCACGTTTGCACAGATCATCGGCGACGCGCTGGAAATTCCCGCCGAACGCATCACGCTAAAGCAGGGCATTGCTGAAAAAGGCCTGATCGGCAACCACACAGGTGGTTCACGCACCATCGTCGGCGCCGGCACGGTGTGCCATATCGCCGCGAAAAAACTGATCGAGGCGTCCACACCGCTGGCTGCGGAACAGCTCGGCGTTGAACCGTCACAGGTGACGTATGCCAAAGGCGAGTTCAAGTCGAAAGAGTCCGACAAGAAGATTACGCTGGGTGAGCTGGCGGCGAAGAAGCCGCTGAGCGTTACCGGTGAAGGCAAGTTCGGCTCGACTTTCCCCAACGGCTGCCATATCGCCGAAGTGGAAATCGATCCGCAGACCGGCGTCACCGAGGTCGTGTCGTATGTGACGGTCGACGACTGCGGCACGGTGATCAACCACACCATCGTTGAAGGCCAGATGCACGGCGCGGTCGCGCAGGGCTGGGGCCAGATCTTCGGCGAGAACGTGGTTTACGACGAGGAAACCGGGCAGTTGATGACCGGCAGCTTCATGGACTACGCCATGCCCAAGGCCGGCTGGATCGACGACATCACCATCGCTGAGCACACCACCTTTGGCACCGTCAGCCCGCTGGGCGTCAAGGGCATGGGCGAATCGGGCTGCACGGCTTCACTGGGCGCGCTGACCAACGCCGTAATGGATGCGCTGCGGCCGCTGGGCGTGCCGCCGCTCGATATGCCGTTGACCGCACACAAGCTGTGGCAGGCGATTTCTGCTGCGAAGTCCGGACAAAAACAAGGAAACTGATCATGTATGCGTTCCAGTATCGCAGGGCGACATCGCTCAAAGAAGCGGGCGAGCTGCTCGCCAAGGATGACGAAGCCAAGCTCCTGTCGGGCGGCATGACGCTGATCCCGACGCTGAAGGCGCGGCTCGCGCAGCCGACGCAGCTGGTTGACGTCACCGGGCTGGCTGAACTGTTCGGCATCGAAGTCCGGGACGGCCAGCTATTCATCGGCGCCGCGACCCGGCATCAGCAGGTTGCCGACTCCAAGGTCGTGCGCGATGCCCTGCCGGCGCTGGCGGACCTGGCCTCCAGAATCGGTGACCCGCAGGTGCGCAACCGCGGCACGATGGGGGGCTCGGTCGCCAACAACGACCCGGCGGCGGATTATCCGGCGGCGGTGCTGGGCCTTGATGCAAAGATCATTACCAACAAGCGCGAAATCGCCGCGGAGGATTTTTTCCAGGGCATGTTTGCCACGGCACTGGAGCCCGGCGAAATCATCATGCGCATCGCCTTTCCGCTGCCGAGAAAAGCGGCCTATGCCAAGTTTCCGCATCCGGCGTCGGGTTATGCCATGGCCGGCGTGTTCATCGCGCAGACGGCAGGTGGCGTGCGCGTTGCAGTAACCGGCGCCGGTGAAGGCGTGTTCCGCTGGAGCGATGCCGAGGCGGCACTGGACAAACAAATGGATGCGGCGGCGCTGGAGAAGCTCACGCTGGCGACCGACAACCTCAATGAAGATATCCACGGCACGCGTGAATACCGCGCGCAATTGGTCAAAGTCATGGCGGGCCGCGCAGCAGCCGCGGTCGCCGGCTAACAAGGAAAGAACAGAGGAAAATCGGAAATGGCCAAGATCAAAATGAAAGTAAACGGCAAGTCCTGTACCGGCGATGTTGAAGACCGCGTGCTGCTTGCCAATTTCCTGCGCGATGAACTGAAGCTGACCGGTACCCATGTCGGTTGCGACACCAGCCAGTGCGGCGCCTGCACAGTGCATGTCGACGGCCGTGCGGTGAAGTCCTGCACCATGCTGGCGGTGCAGGCCGACGGCTGCGATGTGACCACTATCGAAGGCATGGCGAAAAACGGGACGCTGCACCCGGTGCAGCAGGCGTTCACCGAATGTCATGCGCTGCAATGCGGTTTCTGCACGCCGGGCATGATCATGACGGTCGCTGCGATGCTCAACGACAATCCGAATCCCAGCGATGATGAGATCGTGCACGGCCTCGAAGGCAACCTGTGCCGCTGCACGGGTTACCTCAACATCGTCAAGGCGGTTAAAAAAGCCGCGGCGATTCAACGGCGCAAATAACGCGCATTGCGCGTTCGCGGTATCCTTCCTCCAAGAGGAGGAACCGCGTCATGGCAACACCATCCAGTCAGACTGCAAGCACGTCCGGCCCGCTGGCCGGCGTGCGCGTGCTCGAACTCGGCCAGCTGATTGCCGGCCCCTACTGCGGCAAGACGCTCGCCGATTTTGGCGCCGAAGTCGTCAAGATCGAACCGCCGGGCAAGGGTGACCCGCTGCGCAAATGGCGCATGCTCAAGAACGGCAACTCGGTGTGGTGGGAAGTGCAGTCGCGCAACAAGCAGTCGGTCACGCTGGACCTCACCAAGGCCGAAGGCCAGGACATCCTGCGCACGCTGGTCAGGGATGCCGACGTGCTGATCGAGAATTTCCGCCCCGGCAAAATGGAGGAGTGGGGCCTGGGTTACGACGACCTGAAGAAACTCAATCCGCGTCTGGTGATGGTGCGCGTCTCCGGTTACGGCCAGAGCGGACCGTACCGCGACCGGCCGGGCTTTGGCGTCATCGGCGAGTCGATGGGCGGGCTGCGTTACCTGACCGCCGAACCGGGCCGCGTGCCGGTGCGCGTCGGCGTGTCGATCGGCGACACCATCGCGGCGTTTCATGCCGTGATGGGCGTGCTGATGGCGCTGTATCACCGTGATCGGAACGCCGGAGGAAGTGGCCAGGGGCAGGTGATCGACGTCGCATTGTACGAAAGCGTGTTCAACTGCATGGAGAGCCTGCTGCCGGAATACAGCGCCTTCGGCGCGGTGCGCGAAGCCGCGGGCAGCGCGCTGCCCGGCATCGTGCCGTCGAACGCCTACGCGTGCACGGACGGCTGGATTCTGATCGGCGGTAACGGCGACGGCATCTTCAAGCGCCTGATGAAAGCGATCGGCCGCAATGACCTGGGCACCGCCCCTGACCTCGCGACCAACGACGGCCGCGTCAAGCGCGTACAGGAACTCGATGCTGCGATCGGCGCCTGGACCGGAGCCCGCGACAAGGCCGCAGCGCTCAAGGTACTCGATGACCATGCCGTGCCGGCGAGCGCGATCTACACCATCGCCGACATCACCAATGATGCGCAGTACCGGGCGCGCGAGATGATCCTCAACATCACCACGCGCGACGGCTACCAACTCGACGTGCCCGGCATCGTGCCCAAGCTTTCGGCCACGCCCGGCGGCATCCGCAGCACTGCGCCGCGGCTCGGCGAAGACACCGAGGCGGTGCTCAAACGCGCCGGCGTGAAAGCGGAGACCATTGCCGACCTGCGCGCGAAAGGTGTGATCTAGCCGAAAATCATAAAAATATGTTTATAATCAACGGCGTATAAATAATCTCGGAGCGCAAGCCATGATCGACCGCCTCGACCACTTCGTGCTGACCACCGCACAGCCGGAGGCAACCATCCGCTTCTACACCGAAGTGCTGGGCATGACGCTCGAAACTTTCCGCGACGGCAAACGGCAGGCGCTGAAATTCGGCCAGCAGAAAATCAACATTCACGTGAAGGGCAGGGAATACGAACACAGGGCGCACGCGCCGGGCGTGGGCACGCTGGATTTCTGTTTTATTGCGTCAGTGCCGCTGGAACAGGTGATCGCGAAGCTCAATCAGCACGACGTGAAGATCATTGAAGGCCCGGTGCAGAAGACCGGCGCGATGGGGGCGATACGGTCGGTTTATTTTCGGGATCCGGATCTCAATCTGGTTGAGGTTTCAGAATATCTTTGAGCCACATTCGCAAAAATCGTGGTTCTCTCGGCAACTTTGCCCCACACCGCGCACAGAATTTGTCCTTGGTCCCCACCGGCGCCCCACAATCCGGGCAGCGGCGCAACTCGCAGATTACAGAGTGCATGGTCAAACCGCTGAAGAAGCGTCGCGAGCAGGGCGAGGCGCGAGGAGCCGCGCAGCCCGGCGGCGAGACATAACAATACGGGTTAGGCGAGCTGGCGGGCGAGCACGCGACGAAGCGAACCGCCCGCGCAGCAGCTTGTTCACGGTTTGAGCTTGTCCTCGAACCAATTCCACATCTCCGCAACCCCCAAGGTCAGGTAGTCGCGCTGGCAGTGCTGCGCGCCGCCTTCTTCGGCGGTGAAGACCCGCAGCGTCTTGTCCTTGGAGCCCGAGGCGTTGTACAGCGCCTGCGCGTCAGCCAATGGCACCTGTTCGTCGTCGGCGCCATGGACGATCAGGAACGGGCATTTCATGTTCTGCACCACGCCGTCGAGCTTGAACGGTTCAAGTTTTTTCAGCGCTTCGTCCAGCGTATCGACACCCAGTATCCACGTGATGTGGTGGCCGGGTACCGACAATGAAGTCTTGAACTTGGCCTCGATGCGCTTCTTCCAGGTGGCGTGGTAATCCCAGATTGCGCCCCAGGCGATGCAGGCGGCAAAACGGTCGTCCATGGCCGCCATGCGCGGGGAGTAATAGCCGCCGAGGCTGATGGCGACCACGCCGATTTTCTTCGGATCGACGTCGTTGCGTTTCTCCAGCCAGTCGATGCAGGCCGAGCCGGCGACTTCGTAGTCGTGGCGCAGGTACTGGCTGCGGAAGCGGATCGCTTCACCGGTGCCGGGGCCGTCCATGACCAGCACCGAGATGCCGCGCTTGATCAGGTCGGGCACGCCGCGTACGTACTGGATTTCCTTGGTGACGTCGAGGCCGTCGAAATACACCACGCAGGGCGGCTTTTTCGATCTGGCATTCTGCGCATGCACGAAATAGCCGGGCAGCGGGCCGGCGGCGGTCGGCACCTCGACGATTTCAATTTTGACGTCGGTCAGCGCGACGTGGCGGTGGAAACAATCCACGCCCTTTTTGTAGGCGGCGAGCGCGATGTCGTCCTTGGGCGTGCGGAAGCGTTCGCCCATCTGGTAGTAGTTGCAGGCGCGCAGGTAGGCATGCGCGGCCGACACGCGGTGACCGCTTTTGTCGAAACGCTGCGCGTGTGCGGCTACCTTGTCGGCGACATTGACGCAGGCATGGAACCAGGCTTCGTCGTCATCCGGCGCCTTGCCCTTGAGCTGGACGCCGATCTTGTAGAGTTCGCTGATTTCCGCGCCGCCGTAGGGTATGGCGCTCAGGATGTTGATGAACGCCGACGACCAGCGGTAGTTGCCGGGGAAGTACATGAAATAGGCGGGGTCTTTCTGGTCCGGCATGCGGTGGTTCTCCTGAACGATGCGGCGATGAAAACAGAAACGGCGGCCTGCCCGGCCGCCGCCGTGTCAGTCTGGTTACTGTTTCGGTATGCCGGCAATTTTCGCGACGCGGCCCCATTTGTCGATTTCGCTCCTGATGAAGGCGGCGTACTCGGCCGGGCCCTCGCCGGCGACTTCGTTGCCCTGGTCGGTCAGGCGCTTGCGTGTCTCCGCATCGGCCAGCGGCTTGTGCAGGATGCCGTGCAACTGGTCGATGATGGCTTTGGGCGTGCCCGCGGGTGCCAGCAGCCCGGTCCAGTTGTAGCTGGAAAAATCCTTGACGCCCTGTTCGGCCGCGGTGGGCGTATCGGCCAGCAGCGGCGAGCGTTCCCTGGCGGTGACCGCCAGCGGGCGCAGCTTGCCGGCCTTGACCAGGGGTGCTGACTGCGCGATCTGCACATAGGCGAAATCGACGTTGCCGGCCATCAGGTCGACCACGTAGAGCGCGGCACCCTTGTACGGAATCATGTTCATCTTGATTCCGACCGAGGTGGTGAACAGTTCGGTGCCGAGGTGGCCCACGGTGCCCAGGCCCGGCGTCGCGTAATTGATTTTGCCCGGGCTCTTTTTCGCGAGGGCGATGAAGTCGCGCAGGTTTTTCACCGGGATGCTCGGGTGTACGCACATGCAGCTCGCGCTGCGCACGATCAGCGTGATCGGCGCGAAGTCGCGGTTGGTGTCATAGGCCAGCTGCTTGCGCACGCTGGGGGCGATGGTCAGCGGGCCGGGGTTGCCGCCCAGCAGCGTGTAGCCGTCGGCGGCGGCTTTGGCCACGGCTTCGGTGCCGATGATGCCGCCGGCGCCGCCGCGGTTGTCGATGATCACCTGCTGGCCGAGGGCCGCGGTGATGTGGTTCGCACCCCACCGCGAGTGCGTGTCGGTGGGGCCGCCCGCGGCAAAGGGCACGATGATGCGTATGGGCCGCGTCGGGTAGTTCTGTGCGTGGGCGACAGCGGTGCCCAGCAGCAGTACGGCGACGCTCAGCCGGCAAATGGTGTTCATCGGTTCTCCTCCATCGGTTCCGTCAGCGGGATTTTTTTGTCGCCGGGATCACCGGCAGCAGCAAGTATGACGCCATTTTCCCGCCGGTGTGCACGGTGTTTTTGCCGTTGGTGTTGTAGGCTGCCGGGTAGTGGTTGTACGGGGTGCTGCCGACGCCGTCCCGGGGCTGGATGTCGAGGCGGATGCGGTGGCCCTTGCGGAACACCATGCCGATCGGCCAGATCTCGATTTCACATTCGACCGGCACGCCCGGTTCCAGCCACCAGCGCTCATCGTGGGCGTGGTAGGGGCGATACGGCAGCGTCAGCTTCGGATCGAGTTTGCGGTGCGAGGCGCGCAGCCAGCCCTTGGCCACGGGCACCTGCTGGCCCTGCTGGCCGACTTCCCACACGTCCTTGCCGTTGCCATCGATGTTGCGCACGGTGACGAACAGGTCCATGTCCTTGGTCGTGCTCGATACCCACAGCAGCAGTTTTGCGGGACCCGTGACCTCGGTGTCCTCGCTGAACGGCGCGGTCTCGAAGGCGATGCCGGTGCGGTGCATGCTGCCGGCCTGCAGCATGGTCGACGAAGCCGACGCGACACCGGCATGGGAGACGCCGGTGGCGGAATAGGTCACTGCGGCGGCTTTTTTCGGTGGCGTGCGGCGCAGCGTCCCTTCGCTGTCCATCGCACCGTCGCCGGGGGACCTGCGATCCGCCTGCAGGTAGAGCTTGGTCCATTTCGTGCGCTTGAGGGGCCACTCGTTCTCGAAGCGGAACTTGTAGTCCTTCATGGTCTTGCCGCCGGTGCGGATCATCAGCTTGACCGGCGGGTCTTTCATGATGCCGGTGTCTATGCCCTTGAGCCAGTAGTCGAACCAGCGCAACTGGTCGAGTCGGCCTTCCTCGGTATAAAAGGCGTGGTAGTGGGTGCCGGTGTGGATGCGCAGCTTCTTGTGCTTGGAGGCTGCGCGCACGTAGCCTTCGACGTTGCCGCGCAGATGCAGGTTGTGGCCGCTCCAGTTGCCCGCCGACAGGAAGGGCACCTTGATCTTGTCCCACTGCGCGCCGCGGTTGTCCCAGTAGCCGGTGTCGAGGCTGTGGCGCATGTAGTTGTAAAGCCGCTCGTTGCGGAAGGCGTCGGGGTTGTACTCCTGCGGATCACCGAGCAGGTGGTGCGCCATCTGCGTCGCATACCAGGTGGCGAGGTAGTAGAGCTGGAAAATGCCGCCATGGAACACCGAATCGCGATAGGCGTCGCCGTAGCCTTCCCACGGAATCATCGCTTTCAGCGACGGCGGCTGCAGACCGGCGACGCGCCACTGCGTGACGGCGTGGTAGGAAATGCCGGCGCTGCCGATGTTGCCGCTGCACCACTTCTGTTTCGCCGACCATTCGATGGCGTCGTAAAAATCCAGCGTCTCCTGCGGGCCGCCGGGATCGGACAGGCCGGGTGACTTGCCCGAGCCGCGGGTGTCGACCCGGACGCAGGCGTAGCCGCGCGGCACCCACCACAGCGGATTGACCGTCTCCCAGGTCATGTACGGATTGGCCTTTTCCTCGAGGTCATGCGGCGGCACCCACACCTTGTCTTTCTGGTAGGCGCTGATGTTGACGATCGCCGGGAATTTGCCTGCTGACTTCGGCCGGAAGATGTCGGCATAGAGCACGGCGCCATCGCGCATGCGGACCTTGACGTCCTTCTCGATCACCATGGAATGGCGGGGCTGGGAGAGTTTCTGTTTTGTTCTGGGCATGCGTAGGCTTCCTGCGCTGTGGTTGAAATGGGCGGCTGCTTCAGTCGATGCTGACCTTGTTGTCGCGGATGATTTTTCTCCAGCGATCGGACTCGGCGCGCACGTAGCCATTGAACTCGGCGGGCGATGCGCTGAGGCTCACCGGGATGGCGCGTTTCGCCAGTGCGCCCTCGGCATCCAGCTCTTTCATCGCGGCCACGATGTCGGCGTGCAGGCGGTTGACGATCGCAGCGGGCGTTCCGGTGGGGGCGAAAATGCCGTTCCAGTTGAGGCTGCCGATGCCCGGGAAGCCCGCTTCGGCCATGGTCGGGATGTTGGGCAGGTCGGCGAGCCGCTGCTCCGCGGTGACGGCAAAAGCCTTGACCTGGCCGGCGCGCACCGCGCCGATGTTCGAGGCGACATTGGACTCGGTGAGGTGGATGTCGCCGCGCAGCAGCGCAGGCAGGGTTTCACCTGCACCCTTGGACGGCAGGTGGACCATCTTCACGCCCGCGGCCGCGGTCAGCGCCAGCATGTCGAGGTGCGAATAGGAGCCCAGCGGGGCCTGATAATTGAGTTGTCCCTGACGCGCCTTGGCGTACTCGAGTGCCTCCTTCAGCGTGGTGGACGGAATTTTCGGGCTGCCGAGGATAAAGTTCGGGATCGCGACCAGCTTGGTGACGCCGGTGACGTCTTTCAGTGCGTTGACCTTGCTGCGCTTCGCGAACAGGATCGGATTGATCGAGTTGGTGGAGATGTTGCCGACCAGCAGCGTGTAGCCGTCGGGGGCTGCCTGCGCCACCAGTTCCACCGCGATGTTGCCGGCGGCCCCGGTGCGGTTGTCGATGACGATTTGCTGGCCGAGGCGCTTGGTCAGTTTCGGCTCGAGGATGCGCGCGATGATGTCGGTGGCGCCGCCGGGTGCGAACGGGATGACCAGGCGCACCGGCCGGTTTGGGTAGCCCTGCGCGGCGTGGGCGTTCAGTGCGAACCCGGCACACAGGACCAGCAGGCAGAGCAGGGACGTGCGGAATGGGCGAGGCATGGTGATTCCTCCTTTAGATGACGGGCTGATGCAGCGGGTGCATCCGGCCCCGGGACCGTTGTCGGGATCATTCTGGCTGGCGGCGTGGGCACCGCTCTTGGAATCCAAGTCTAGGCGCGTGGCCTATAATCCGTCTATAAGCAATCCTGCATTCCGTATATTCACAAAATGAATTTTCTGCCATGAACATCAAGTCCCTGGACGTGCACCTGCTGCGCTGCTTCGACATGCTGATGGCCGAGCGCAGCGTGTCGCGCGCCGCCGAGCACATGAACCTGAGCCAGCCGGCGATGAGCCATGCGCTGGCGCGGCTGCGCCGGCTGTTTGATGACCCGCTGCTGCTGCGCGCGCAAGGTGAAATGGTGCCGACGCGGCATGCGCTGGAGTTGCGCGAGCCGGTGGGCCGCATCCTCGCCGAGATCGACGGCGTGGTGTCCATGGCCGCGGCGTTCCGGCCGGAAACGTCGCGCATGAAATTCGTGCTGACCGCGCCGGAGTATGTCGAGTACGTGCTCGCGCCGGGATTGTTCGGCTTGCTGCAAAAGGCGGCGCCGGGCATCGACATTGAATTCCGCACGCCGAATCCGGAGCGCGTGTCGGAATGGATGGAGAAAGGCGAGATCGATTTCCGGCTCGCGTGGTTGCGCGATCCGCCGCGCAGCCTGCGCTCAAAGTTCCTGTTCCGCGACGAATTTGTGTGCCTGGTCCGGCAGGGCCATCCGCAGATCAGGGGCGCGATGACGGCGGATCAGTATTTTTCACTGCCCCATGTGCGCTCGCGCTTCGTGCGCAACAGTCCTTCGGGACGGGTGATCGACGAGGTTGTGGCGTCGCACGGCAAGAAGCTGCGCATCGCGCTGCTGATGCAGAATTTCTGGACAGTGTTCCATACCGTGGCGCATACCGACCTGATCGCCACCGTTCCTGCGCGGCTGGCGCAGGGCGTGGCCGACCAGTTGTCGCTGCAGGTGCTCGAGCCGCCGATCAGCGTTCCGGACATGCGCATCGGCGTGTTCTGGCATGAACGCACGCACAAGGAAGCCTCGCATCGCTGGTTCAGGCAGATTCTCGCGGATGCCGTGAAGCTGCTCTGATGAAAACCCGGTGTTGTTCCGGACGAAAGCGCGGATCGTTCTGTTAAAATTCGGGACACATTTTGAACAACCGATGGAACGACGACATGCCTGCAACCCGCAAAAAAACCGCCAAACGCAAATACCAGGACATCATTTATGAAGTAAAGGACCAGGTGGCCTGGATCACCATCAACCGCGAAAAGGTGCTCAATGCCTTCCGCGAGCAGACGCTGGATGAAATGATCGATGCGCTGAAGTTCACGCGCGAGGATCCGACCATTGTCTGTGCCGTGATCACCGGCAAGGGCAACAAGTCCTTTTCCGCGGGCGGCGATTTCTACGCGATGAAGCGGCTCAATTTCACCAATGCCTACATGTGGAACGACCGCATGCTGGGCCTGGCGATGACCATCCGCGGGCTGCCGATCCCGGTGATCGCGATGGTCAACGGCTGGTGCATGGGCGGGGGTCACGAACTCGCACTGTGGTGCGATCTGGTGATTGCCTCGGAAAACGCGGTGCTCGGCCAGACCGGCGCCAAGGTGGGGGCCTGCCCGACCGTGGGCGCGACCCAGTACATTCCGCGCATCATCGGTGAGCGGCTGGCGCGCGAGATGATTTTCTGCGCGCGCCGCTTCCCGGCGAAGGAAGCTGTCGAGGTCGGCTTGATCAACAAGTGCGTGCCGCAGAAGGACCTGTTGAAAGAGACGCTGAAGTGGTGCGAAACCATGAAGGGCCACAGTGCGCTGACCATCCGCATGACCAAGAAGTCGCTGAATGCGGAATCCGACAACCTGTATGCATCGTGGCAGCACGGCATGGAATTGCTGGCGCACGTCTGGGGCTCGCCCGAGGCGAATGAAGGCATGGACGCCTTCCTCGCCGGGCGCAAGCCGAACTTCCAGAAGTTCCGTGTGCAGGCGAAGAAGGAGCTGGAGAAATATGTCGATGGCTACGAGCGCAATCTCAATGCGCCGCCGTCGATGCGGCGGAAGAAGCGCTGACCGCGGCGCCGCCGATGGCTGAAGAAACCAGGGGTGCGCTGGCTGGGATTCGTGTCCTCGATCTGACGCGCATCCTCGCCGGCCCGCTGTGCACCATGACGCTGGGCGACATGGGCGCGGATGTGATCAAGGTCGAGCCGCCGGGCGCGGGGGATGACACCCGCAGCTGGGGGCCGCCGTTTGCCGAGGGCGAATCGGCGTATTACCTGGGCGTGAACCGCAACAAGCGCTCGATCACGCTCAACATGGCGGTGAAGTCGGGCCAGGAGGTACTCGCCGGCCTGATCAAAAAATCGGATGTGCTGGTCGAGAATTTCAAGGTTGGCACGCTGGAGAAATGGGGCTTCGGCAACGAGTGGCTGGAAGCAAATGCGCCGCGCGTGATCCGCTGCTCGATCACCGGTTACGGCGCGACCGGCCCCAAGGCCGGATTGCCCGGCTACGATTTCATCCTGCAGGCCGAATCGGGCCTGATGGGCATCACCGGCGAGCCCGATGGCACGCCGATGAAATACGGCGTCGCCATTGTCGACATCTGCACCGGCATGCTCGCCTGCAATTCGGTGCTTGCTGCACTGAATGCGCGCCACAGCACCGGTCGCGGCCAGCATGTCGAGGTGTCGTTGTTCGATTCCGGTCTCGCGATGCTGGCGAATGTGGCCGCCAACCATCTGGTGTCGGGCAAGGACGCCGGGCGCTTCGGCAACGGCCATCCCAACATCGTGCCCTACACCGCCTATCCGACGCGCGATGACATGATTGCGGTGGCGGTGGGCAACGACACCCAGTTCGGTAAATTTGCCGCGACGCTGGGGCAGCCGCGGTGGGCCACCGACGCGAGATTTACCAGGAACTCCGACCGGATTGCCAATCGCGATGCGCTCGACGGACTGATCAAGACAGAACTGCAGCGCAACGGTGCGGATTCCTGGATCGAGAAACTGATGGCGGTGGGCATACCCTGCGGGCGCATCAACAGCGTGGCGCAGGCGCTGGCGGCGCCGCATGCGATTGCGCGCGAGATGGTGACCACGGTGGAGCATCCGACTGCGGGCAAGATCAAAATGCTCGGCATGCCCTATCGCTTCAGCGATACGCCGGCGAGCATCCGCCGCGCGCCGCCGCTGCTCGGGCAGCATACCGAGGCCGTGCTGCGTGAGGAACTCGGTTTCAGCGACGCCCGTATTGCCGAATTGCGGGCAAAAAAAGTTATTTAAAATCAATTAGTTATGATTGCTCCTCGATGATCACCGGTCTCAGCCATGTGTCCATCGTCGTGCCCGATCTCGCGGCGGCCATCGTCCGGCTGCAGCAGACCTACGGGCTGGCTGCGGGTGAAATCAAGGTCAACGCCGAGCAGGGCGTGCGCATGACCTACATCGATGTCGGTAACGCCAAGATCGAGCTGATGGAACCGTCGCGGCCGGATTCGCCGATCGCGAAATTTCTCGAACGCAATCCCAAGGGCGGCATTCATCATTTCTGCCTCGGTGTGGACAGCGTCGCGCAGACGACGCAGAAACTCACGGCCGCCGGGGTGCAGGTACTGGGCGGCGGCAAGGAACAACTCAACGTGCACGGCGAACGCATCGCGTTCGTGCACCCTAAGGATTTTCTCGGGGCGCTGATCGAACTGGAAGAACACACACAGGAGAAACACGGTGGCTGAACAGAAAACGGCGCAACGCGTCGCCGGCGCGAAACTGCGCGCATTCATTGCGGCGGCGTTCGAGGCGGTGCAGATCCCGGCTGCGGACGCAAAGGTCATCGCCGAACTGATGACGCAGGCCGATATCAACGGTTCCGAAGGCCACGGCGTGTTCCGCCTGCCGCAGTACATCCGCCGCATCAAGGGCGGCGCCGTCAACGTCAAACCGAACATCCGCATCGAGCGCGAAGCCGCGGGCATGGCGCTGGTGCATGGCGACAACGGCATGGGCCATCTGGTGATGAAGTTCGCCGCCGAGACCGCGATCAAAAAAGCGAAGACCGCGGGCGTGGCCTGGGTCGGCGCGCGCTGGAGCAACCATGCCGGCCCTGCCGCGCTGTATGCGGCGATGCCGGCCGAGCACGACATGATCGGCCTTTACATGGCCGTGGGCAGCGCCAACCATCTGCCGCCGTGGGGCGGGCTCGACATGCTGCTGTCCACCAATCCGATCGCGGTGGCGGTGCCGACGGGCGAAGAACCGGCGATCGTGCTCGACATGGCAACCACCGTCGCGGCGTACGGCAAGGTCAAGACCAAGGCGCAGCGCGGCGAGATGATGCCCGAAGGCTGGATGATGGACCGCAAGGGCCAGCCGCTGACCGATCCGAAGAAGGCGAGCGAGGGTTTCCTGCTGCCGATCGGCGGCTACAAGGGCTACGGCCTCGCGCTGATCCTCGGCATACTCGCGGGCAACCTCAACGGCGCGGCGATGGGCAAGGACGTGATCGATTTCAACAACGACGACACCAGCGAGACCAACACCGGGCATACGATCGTCGCGATCAACATCGAGGCGTTCCAGGACCTGAAGGAGTTCAAGCAGGGCATGGACACGCTGATCCGTGACATCCGCGGTTCTCAGCGCCTGCCCGGTGTGGATCGCATCCGGCTCCCCGGCGAAGGCACGCACACGACGCGCGCGGACAACGTGAAGAACGGTATTCCGATGCCGCCGGCGTTGCTGGCAGCGCTGGACAAACTGGCGGACGAGCTCAAGATCGTGCCGCTGCGCTGAGATAGTACCGGCACCGCCGTGACCGACGGCCGCGTGATGCACAACCTTGAACAGGAGGGCGTGACATGGCTGAAAAATTCGACGCGATCGTGATCGGTGCCGGCCAGGCCGGACCGGCAATGGCGGTACGCTGCGGCAAGGAGGGGCTGAAGACGGCCATGATCGAGCGGCACCGCTTCGGCGGCACCTGTGTGAACAACGGTTGTGTGCCG
The DNA here is from genome assembly GCA_041620115.1 of Burkholderiales bacterium. Lineage (GTDB taxonomy): Bacteria > Pseudomonadota > Gammaproteobacteria > Burkholderiales > SG8-41. Next base: position 15,456 of record JBFKCU010000009.1, read on the forward strand.
ACGAAAACCCTGGTGGCCAGCGCGCGCGCGGCGCATGTGGCGCGCAGGGGTGCCGATTACGGCGTGCTGATCGACGGGCCTGTCCGCGTGGACATGGCGAAGGTCAAGGCGCGCAAGGATGCGATCGTGGAAAAGTCGCGCGTGGGCGTGCGGTCGTGGCTCGACGGTGCCGCCAACGTCACCGTCATCGAAGGGCATGCGCAATTCACCGGTCCGCATCGCGTGCGCGTCGGCGATCGCGAACTCGAGGCGCCGCGCATTTTCATCAATGTGGGCGGCCGCGCGGCGATGCCGGACATGCCGGGCATCGGTGATGTGCCGGTGCTGAACAACGAACGCATCATGCATGTGGATCGCGTGCCCGAACACCTGATCATCATTGGTGGCAGCTATATCGGGCTCGAATTCGCGCAGATGTATCGCCGCTTCGGCAGCCGGGTGACGGTGATCGAGGCCGGACCCCGCGTGATCGGGCGGGAAGACGAGGACGTGTCCGAGGCGATCCGCGCGGTGCTTGCGGACGAAGGCATCGTGTTCCAGCTCAATGCGAAATGCATTTCGATGCAGCGCTGCGCCGCCGGGGTTGCAGTAGGCGTGGCCTGTGAGGGTGACGCGCCGCCAGTCGAGGGTTCGCATGTGCTGCTCGCGACCGGCCGTGTACCCAACACGCATGACCTGGGTCTGGCGGCGGCCGGTATCGAGGTCGACCAGCGCGGTTTTATTGTCGTTGATGAGGGGCTGTCGACCGGTGTCGACGGCGTGTATGCGCTCGGTGACTGCAACGGTCGCGGCGCTTTTACCCATACCAGCTGGAATGACTACGAGATCGTCGCGGGCAACCTGTTTGACGGCAAGAAGCGCAAGGTCGGCGAGCGCATCCCCGTGTATGCGCTGTTCGTTGATCCGCCTTTGGGCCGAGTGGGCATGACGCATGCGCAGGTCCGCGAATCGGGCCGGCCGGCGCTGTCGGCGAAGATGATGATGACCCGCGTGGGTCGCGCGCGGGAAATGGGCGAGACGGCGGGCTTCATGAAAGTGGCGGTGGCCGTCGATACCAAAGAAATACTCGGCGCGGCGATTTTCGGCGTGCATGGCGACGAAGTGATCCACGCCTTGCTTGAGGTGATGACCGCGCACCAGCCGTGCGACGTGATCAATCGTGGCGTACATATCCATCCGACGGTATCGGAATTGCTGCCAACGCTGCTCGAGGGACTGGCGCCGCTGCGCTGAGGTTCGCTGCGCCGGGCCTTGCCTTACGGTGCGGGCTCGTCGACGACGCCGTTGGTCAGGATGCCGATGCCTTCGACTTCGGATTCGATGATGTCACCGGCATTGAGGAACCAGTCGGGATTGGCCAGCGCACCGCCCCCCGGCGAGCCGGTGGCGATGATGTCACCCGGCATCAGCGTCATTTGCGAGAAATGCGCCACCAGCTGCGGAATGTTGAACAGCATGTCGCGGGTGTTGCCATCCTGCCGCGTTTCGCCGTTGACGCGGGTCTGGATGCGCAGGTGCATGGGGTCGGGAATCGCATCGCGGGTTATCATCCACGGGCCCAGCGGCGCGAAGGTATCCAGCGTCTTGCCGAGAAACATGTGGCCGCCCTGTTTTTCCAGTGTCGCGAGATCGCGCGCAGTGATGTCGTTGAGGATGGTGTAGCCGGCGATCACGTCATAGGCTTTTTCCTCCGGCACGTCCTTGCAGCGCTTGCCGATGACCACCGCGAGTTCGGTTTCGCAATCCAGCGCCTGCGTGATGCGCGGCTTGATGATGTCGCGGCCGGGGCCGGCGATGGCTGACAGCGTCTTGATGAACCCGGTGGGAATCTTCCCCGGCGCCTTGCCCGGATGCTGGGTGTAACCGGGATAGTTGCGGCCCACGGCAATCAGCTTGGACGGCCGTATCGGCGCGTAAATGCGGCATTCGTCGGCCGGCAGGAAGACCGATTCTCGATTCAGACCGAGTGCATCGGGTTCGGTGGCGAGCAGGTCGACCAGGTAGGTGTAGGCATCGCCCAGCGCGATCCAGGCCTGTTCGCCCATGTGCAGGAATTCGGTGATGTAGTGCGGCATGTAGATCGCGGCAAGCTCGCTGCCTTTGGGATTGCCCGCGCGCCGCGTCAGATGCAGCGCGTAGCCGGCCCGAAGATCCGCGATCAGTCCCGGCGCGATCAGCACGCCGAGTCGCGCCAGTGTGCGCGGTTCCTGTTTGAGGCTGTAACGCAGCAGTTTCACGGCATTCCTTTGTTGGCGTGCGGGTCCCGGTGATCATAACAAAGGTATATCGGTGCACGATCGTGTCCAGGCGGCTGGCGTGGATGCAAACGTATGCTGGAGACATTTTCTAACTTGTTGTTTAATAGTTCTTATTTGTGATTAATCACACGCCTGCGGCAGGATGATCGCGGAACTTGTGGAACAATTCATGGCAGATGCGGGCCTAAGCCCGGTATGGTGCAAGTTGTGCTGAACAAGGAAAAACACAAAATGAAGAAAATCATCATCGCAATGTTGTTCGCCATCGGGTCTGCGATGTTATCGGTGGCCTTGGCGCAAACGCCGCCCGATGTGCTGGTGCGCACAACGGTCGAGGAAGTCATGGGCGTGCTGAACCAGAACCGCGACCGCCGCGCGCTGCAGGACATCGCCGAGAAAAAAGTGCTGCCGCATTTCGATTTTCGTGCGATGACCCAGCTCGCGATGGGCAAGTCCTGGCGCGATGCGACGCCGGCCCAGCAGAAGGTGCTGGAGAATGAGTTCCGCTCGCTGCTGGTACGCACCTACACGGCTGCCTTGTCGGATTCCGCAAACGTCGACCGCAAGGTCGAGGTGAAACCGGTGCAGCTGAAACCCGGCGAGGATTACACCACGGTGCGCACCACCGTCATCGAGCCGGGACGTCCCCCGCTGAGCATTGATTACCGCATGACGCTGACTGACAAGGTCTGGAAAGTTACCGACATCGTTGCGGAAAACGCGAGCCTGGTCATCAGCTACCGCGGTACGTTCGCCACGGAAATCCGGCGCTCCGGCGTCGACGGTCTGATCAAGGTCCTCGCCGACAAGAACAAGCAGGGGTCGTAATCGCGCGCCAGCGGTTGCGCGTAGGCTGATCATGCGTTTCCTGCAACCGGATTCCTTCCCCAAGCTGCTGGTCGTCGGTTTCGCCATGGTGGCGCTGCCGTTGATTTTTGCGCTGATCAACAACGCCATATCGATTGATCAGTTTGCCAATCGCAGCCAGCTGGCGGTGCAGCAGGCGGTCAAATCGACACAGTCCAGCCGCCGGCTGGCGGAATTGCTGGGTACGCTGGAACGTAATGCGCGGCAAATGGCGATACTGGGAGATCAATCGCTGCTGGACGCGTATGAGGCGAACCGCAAGTTGTTCCTGCAGACGGTTGCCGAGTTCTCCACACTGCCGCTGGACGCGGAGCAGAGAAGCGCGCTCAGTGACATCGTCAGCGGCGAGGCGGCGGTATATGCCGCCCTGCGTGAGTCCGCGCCCGGCAGCGCCGGGCTCAAGCGGATGGTGGCAGACTTTCGCCGCCTGGACGCGAGCGCGGGCGGCATCATTGAGCGTGGTGACCGGCTGATCGACCGCGAGATCGATGCGATGCGCGACACCGCGGCACGGGCGCAGCGCATCACATTCTGGCAGATGATGGCGCTGGTGCCGGTGGCGTTGCTGCTGGCGGCGGGGTTTACCGTGCTGATTGCGCGCCCGATCCGCCAGATCGATGCGGCGATACGCCGCATGGGTGGAGGTGATTTTGCCGCACCGGTAGGCGTCAACGGGCCGCGCGACCTGCAGTTGCTCGGTCGCCGCATCGAATGGCTGCGCCACCGATTGAATGAACTGGAGCAGCAGAAGAACCGGTTCCTGCGCCAGGTGTCACACGAATTGAAGACGCCGCTGACCGCATTGCGCGAGGGCTCGGAACTGCTGTCGGAGGAGGCGCTCGGGAAGCTCACGCCGGAACAGCAGGAGGTTGCGGGAATTCTGCGGGCAAGCAGTATAGAATTGCAGCGTCTGATCGAAGACCTGCTTTCGTACGGCGCTGCGGAATTTCATCGCAGCGCGCTGCGTTTTTCTCCGGTGGCAGTGCGACGCGTGGTCGCGCGTGTGCTGGACCACCAGAATCTTTCCTTGCGTGCGCGCGCTTTGCGCATCGCACCACACGTGGACGATGTTACGCTGGAGGCCGATTTTGAAAAGCTGCGCATCATGCTGGATAACCTGATTTCGAACGCGGCGAAGTTTTCGCCGGAGGGTGGCGTTATCAAGATCGAGGCGCGCAGCGAGGGACCGCACATGATACTCGAGGTGGCCGACGAAGGTCCCGGCATACCGCCCGCGGAGCGCGAGCGGGTATTCGATCCGTTTTTCCGGGGCCGCAATGTTGCCGGCGGGCCGCTGCGCGGCTCGGGCATCGGCTTGTCGATCGTGCGCGATTACGCGCAGGCTCACGGCGGCACTGTAGAGGTGATCGATGAGCCCAAACAATCGGGCGCGCGGCTGCGGGTGACCTTGCCGCTGCGACAGGGTGTGACGACATGAGGTTTTGGCGTGGACTGGTTATGCTGCCGCTGATTCTGCTGCCGGCGTGCGGGGTGATCCGCGGATTGGATGCGCCAGATGATCCGGCGATTGTGGAAGACATTCGCGGGGACGGCCG
>JBFKCU010000010.1:0-19791 GCA_041620115.1 Burkholderiales bacterium
CAGGTTCATCACCTGCGTGGCGAGCAATGTGATCACCGCTATTCTGACCGGCGTGCGGATGTCCTGCTTCGCGTAGAAGCCGGGCGCCAGCACCTTTACCGCGATCAGGCCCACCAGTCCGATTGAATAGGCAATAACCGCTTGACGCGTGTTGATCACGTCGGTTGCGGTAAACGCACCATAGTGAAAGAGCGTGGTCACCAGCGGCACCGCCAGCATGGCCAGCGCCACCGCGGCCGGCACCGCCAGCATCAGCGTCAGGCGCAAACCCCAGTCCAGTAATTCGGAATAGGACTGTGCCGACTGTTCGGCGTGATGTTTTGAAAGACTCGGCAGCAACACTGTGCCCAGCGCAACACCCAGCATTCCGGCGGGAAATTCCATCAGGCGATCGGCAAAATACAGCCAGGTTACGCTGCCGGTCACCAGAAACGACGCGAAAATATTATTGATCAGCAGGCTGATCTGCCCGACCGACACACCGAACAGCGCAGGCACCATCTGCCTGAGCACCCGCCGCACCCCTTCGTCATGAAAATCCGGACGAAACCGCGGCAGCATGCCGATGCGGGCAAGGAACGGCAGTTGAAACGCCAGTTGCAGCACCCCGCCGACAAACACCGCCCACGCCAGCGCCTTGATCGGCGGATCAAAGTACGGCGCCGCGAGCAGGGCAAACCCGATGAACGACAGGTTGAGCAATACCGGCGTGAATGCCGGCGCCGCAAACCGGCTCCAGGTGTTGAGTATGCCGCCGGCAAGCGCGGTGAGCGCAATAAGCAGAATATAGGGAAACACGATGCGCAGCAGATCCACGGTCAGCGCGAACTTCTCCGGCGTCGCCGCAAACCCCGGGGCGCTGATGGCAATGATGACCGGTGCGGCCAGCACGCCGACCACAGTGACCACCACCAGAGCGAGCGTCAGCAACGCCGAGACATGATCCACCAGGTCGCGGGTCGCCGACTCGCCACGCCGGTTCTTGTATTCGGCGAGGATGGGCACGAAGGCCTGTGAGAACGCGCCTTCGGCAAACAGCCGCCGCAACAGATTCGGAATCTTGAAGGCGACGAAGAACGCGTCGGTCATCAGTCCGGCGCCGAAAACCCGGGCAATGACCGCATCGCGCACGAAACCCAACACCCGCGACAGCAGCGTCATGCTGCTGACCGTAGCTAATGCTTTGATAAGACTCATTATTTATTGAATATTGCGGTATCAGGCGCGCCACCGCACGGCTTGCGGAAGAGGCGGATTTTCTTTATCATTGCGCCCTTTTGCCGAACGAAATCCGGAGTTTACATGGCCAATACCGCTTCAGCCAAAAAAGCCGCACGTCAGGCCGTCAAACGCCGCGAGCGCAATGGCGCCCAACGTTCTGAGCTGCGCACCGCAATCAAGGATGTACGCAAGGCGATCGCCGCCGGCGACAAAGCCGCGGCAAAGGCCGCGTTCCAGAATTCGGTGAGCACCATCGATTCAATCGCCGACAAGAAGATCATGCACAAGAACACGGCTGCCCGTCACAAGAGCCGTCTGTCCGCCGCCGTCAAGGCGATGGCGTAACCACACGAACGACGGCCGGCACGGTGCCGGTCGCGATGTTCGGCGGTTTCGATGCGACCGGCCACCGCCTTTGCCACCCACGCCCCCGGGCGCCTCGCTTTGCGCCCCGGCTGCAGCTCATACTGATTGTTCCGCGCGAACTGCAACAGGAACACCATGGCAGCAGCGTCGCCATTCGCGAGCACGCAATCAACGGCCACGCAACGCATGCCGCTCAGGTGGTCTGCCCCGTCGACGGGCCGGAATGCTTCACTGGATTGCGCAGGATTCGGCATGACGATTTCGGGCAAACCGTCGCGCATGATGCGGCCCCGTTTTTGGCGCAAGCGTCGGGCAGAACACCCCTCTTTTCACTCTGATTTTCCTTGGAAATTTCCCTTGCCAAGCAAAACCGGGTTGGATAAGAATAGTCGCATCGGCGGCGTCAGGCCGCCGTCTGTTTTTGTGGAGGTCAATGGACCATGTCGCATGTAATGAACACTTATGGTCGGCTCCCCGTCACGTTTGAACGCGGTGAAGGCGTCTGGTTGTGGGATACCGAAGGCAAGCGTTATCTCGACGCACTCGCCGGCGTTGCCGTGTGCGGCCTGGGTCACGCACATCCGCGATTCACCGCCGTGCTTCAGGCACAGGTTGGCAAACTCGTCCACACCTCCAATATTTACGGCATCGCACTGCAGGAGCAGCTCGCCGACAGGCTGGCCGCGCTGTCCGGCATGGACAATGCCTTCTTCTGCAATTCGGGCTGCGAGGCCAATGAAGCTGCCATCAAGCTGGCGCGCCTCTACGGCCACCAGAAGGGCATCGAGGCGCCGGCAATCGTTGTCATGGAGCATGCTTTCCACGGCCGCACCATGGCCACGTTGTCAGCCACCGGCAGCCGCAAGGTACAGGCTGGTTTCGAACCGCTGGTCGCGGGCTTCGTGCGCGTGCCCTTTGACGACCTCGAAGCCGTGCGCCGCGTCGCCGAGAACAACCGTAGCGTGGTCGCCGTCCTGGTCGAAATGGTGCAGGGCGAAGGCGGCGTCAATGTCTGCCATGACGGTTATCTGCGCGGTCTGCGTGATATCTGCGACGCCAACGGCTGGCTGCTCATGCTCGATGAAGTGCAAACCGGCATCGGCCGCACCGGAAAGTGGTTTGGCTTCCAGCACTCCGGCGTGAAGCCCGACGTCATGCCGCTGGCGAAAGGACTCGGGAACGGCGTGCCTATCGGCGCTTGCCTGGCTGCCGGCGCAGCGGCGCAGCTGTTCAAGCCCGGCAACCACGGCTCGACCTTCGGCGGCAATCCGCTGGCCTGCGCCGCGGCACTGACCACCCTCGCCATCATCGAAGATGATCAGCTGATGCAGCAGGCGGTGACGATTGGCGATTTCATCCGCGCACAACTCGGCGCGCAGCTTGCCGGACTGGCGGGCATCCGCGAAATCCGCGGCATAGGCATGATGGTCGGCATCGAACTGGATAAACCGTGCAAAGGGATTGTTGAGCGCGCGCTGAAGTCCGGATTGCTGATCAACGTCACGGCCGATAATGTCATCCGGCTGCTCCCGCCGCTGATCTACACCCGCGAGCATGCGCAGCATCTCGTCGACAACCTGGTCCCGCTGATCAAGGACGAACTCGCAAAACAGGCCGCGCCGCAGTCCGCCGCCGCCTGAGCCGCGCGCCGGAATCGCCATGCAACTTCGCCATTATCTTCAATTCAAGGATTTCAGTGCCGAGGAATACGCGCATGTGTTCGCGCGTGCGAGCCGGATCAAGGACCGGTTCAAGCGCTACGAACCGTATCTGGCGCTGCATGACCGCACGCTGGCGATGATTTTCGAGAAACATTCGACGCGCACCCGGGTTTCGTTCGAGGCGGGCATGCTGCAAATGGGGGGTTCGGTCATCAATTTGACCTCCAGCGAAACCCAGATCAGCCGCGGCGAGCCGATCGAGGACGTCGCGCGCGTGATCACGCGCATGGTCGACCTGGTAATGATCCGCACTTATGAGCAGGAGATCATCGACCGCTTTGCCGGCCATTCACGCGTCCCGGTGATCAACGGCCTGACCAACGAATACCATCCCTGCCAGATCCTCGCCGACATTTTCACGTTCATTGAACATCGCGGCTCCATCCGCGGCAAGACCGTGGCGTGGATCGGCGACTCGAACAATGTCTGCAACACCTGGCTGCAGGCGGCGGAAGTGCTCAATTTCAACGTGCATGTCTCCACTCCCCCCGGCTACGAAGTCGAACCCGAACGCGCGGGACTCTACGGCACCGATCATTACGAGGAGTTCAAGAACCCCATGGACGCCGTCACCGGCGCCGATCTGGTCACCACTGACGTTTGGACCAGCATGGGCTTCGAGGCCGAAAATGAGGAGCGCAAGCGCGTATTCGAGGACTGGTGTGTCGATACCGACATGATGCGCGCTGCGAACAAGGACGCGCTGTTCATGCATTGCCTGCCGGCCCACCGCGGAGAAGAAGTCACCGCGGAAGTCATCGACGGCCCGCAAAGCGTGGTCTGGGACGAAGCTGAGAATCGCCTGCACGCGCAAAAAGCCCTGATGGAGTTTCTGCTGCTTGGCAAGGTTGAGCAATGATGCCGCGCGTGCTGGGGATTCCGGCGAAGGCTAACCTGCCTTGGCAAGTTAAGGCATCGGGTCTGTGCGATGCCGGCCGTAGCCAAAACCCAAACGCGCAAAAAGCGCTGATGGCGTTTCTGCTGCCCGGCCGCGTCGACGCGTGAACACACATCCAACCCTGCGGACACGTTCCGCAGGGTCCGGCCATCCACCCATAGCAACGTAACCGATTATGAAAAAAGCCAAGAAAATCAGCAAAGTCGTACTCGCCTATTCCGGCGGCCTCGACACCTCGGTCATACTCAAATGGCTGCAGGACGTCTACGACTGCGAAGTCATTACCTTCACCGCCGACATCGGCCAGGGCGAGGAAGTCGCCCCGGCGCGAAAAAAGGCGCGAATGATGGGCGTCAGGCAGATATTCATCGAAGACCTGCGCGAGGAGTTCGTCCGCGATTTCGTGTTCCCGATGTTCCGTGCCAATACTGTTTACGAGGGCGAATACCTGCTCGGCACCTCGATCGCGCGCCCGCTGATTGCCAAACGCATGATCGAGATCGCGCGCAAGACGGGCGCCGATGCGGTGTCGCACGGCGCCACGGGCAAGGGCAACGACCAGGTGCGCTTCGAACTCGGCGCCTATGCGCTGATGCCCGATGTCAAGATCATTGCCCCGTGGCGTGAATGGGATCTGCTGTCGCGCGAAAAACTGCTCGCCTACGCCGACAAACACGGCATTCCGGTCGACTACAAGAAACGCAAAGGCGGCGCCCCCTATTCGATGGACGCCAACCTGCTGCACATCTCGTACGAGGGCGGCATCCTCGAGGACCCGGCGTTCGAGCCGGATGACTCGATGTGGCGCATCACCGCATCGCCGGAGAAAGCGCCGAACCGTCCCGAGTACGTCGAATTAACCTACCGCCGCGGCGATATCGTCGCCATCAACGGAAAAAAAATGAGCGCCGCGCAGGTATTGACCAAACTCAACCAGCTCGGCGGCAAGCACGGCATCGGCCGGCTCGATCTGGTGGAAAACCGCTATGTCGGCATGAAGTCGCGCGGCTGCTATGAGACCCCCGGCGGCACCATCATGCTCAAGGGCCATCGCGCCATGGAATCGATCACGATGGACCGCGAGGTCCTGGCGCTGAAAGACGACCTGATGCCCCGCTACGCGCGGCTGATTTACAACGGCTACTGGTTCAGCCCGGAGCGCGAATTGCTGCAAAAGCTGATCGACGAGTCGCAAAAGACGGTCAATGGCACGGTGCGCGTGAAACTCTACAAAGGCACGGTCGCCACGGTCGGGCGCACCTCGAAAACGGACTCGCTGTTCGATCCCGCCATCTCGACCTTTGAAGACGACAAAGGCGCGTACGACCAGGCGGATGCCGCCGGCTTCATCCGGCTCAACGCGCTGCGCATGCGCATTGCCGCCAACGCGCGCAAGCGCCGCAAGTAAGGAGAAAACCATGCCGCAATTCGACAACGTCTCCGTCGTCAAAAAAGCCAATGTCTACTTCGACGGCAAATGCGTCAGCCACACCGTCTATCTTCCGGACGGCGGCCGCAAGTCCGTCGGCGTGATATTCCCGAGCACGCTGACCTTCACCACCAGCGAGCCGGAGCGCATGGAAATCACCGCCGGCACCTGTCGCGTCCGGCTGCCGGGTGACAGCGAATGGAAAGTGTGCCACGCCGGCGACAGTTTCAGCATCCCGGCAAAAACCAGTTTCGAGATCGAGCCGCTGGAAACCCTGCACTACGTCTGCCATTTCGGTTGATTGATCCCGGATGACCACTATCGTGGTGGTGCGCAAGGGCACCGAGGTGGCCATCGCCGCGGACTCCATGACCAAATGGGGCACGGGCAAGGAAACCGCGGACTACGTCGTCAACCACGGCAAGCTGCTCAAGGTCGGCGACACCTGGCTGGGGCTGACCGGCAACGCCACCTTCAAGACCATACTGGCGGATTATTTTTCACGCCCGAAGATCAAGCCGCGTTTCGACACGCCGCTGGCGATTTTCCGCACCTGGCAGGCGCTGCACGCGGCGCTGAAAAGCGATTATCAGCTGCTGCCCGGCGGGCACGATGACGAGCCGCTGGAATCCACCCGTTTTGACGCGCTGATCGCGAACCGTCATGGCATTTTCGGTGTGGTTGCCCACCGCACGGTGCAGGAATTTTCGCGCTTCTATGCCTTCGGCAGCGGCAGCAATTACGCCATGGGCGCACTGCATGCGCTGCACGGGCAACGCGGTCTGGACGCCGAGACCCTGGCGCGTCGCGCGGTGCAAGCGGCGGCAGAGTTTGACGACGCCACGGGCCTGCCCGTCGACTGCAAACGCATCAAGCTCACGACGGCACGCAAACGTCCGCGCTGAGTCACCGTCTCTCGCCACCCCGCATTGAAATTTCCGCCGCGTAGTGCAGCGCACCACCCCGGACGCCCGCGGCGCGTATAATGCCCGCCTGACCAAGAAAGGGAGGAAACCATGCCTTCGTTCGACATTGTTTCCGAAGTCAATCAAGTCGAAGTGCGCAATGCCGTCGACCAGACCAACAAGGAAGTCTCAACACGTTTCGATTTCAAGGGTTCCGACGCCCGCGTCGAGATCAATGAGAAAGAAAAAACCCTGACCGTTTTTGGCGACGATGATTTCAAGCTGAGCCAGGTCCGCGACGTGTTAACCGCCAAGCTCGCCAAACGCGGCGTCGATATCCGTTGTCTGAAACTGGGGGATGCCGAGACCATCAGCGGCAACAAGATGAAGCAGCCGGTCACGGTACGCGAGGGCATCGAGCAGGACCTCGCAAAAAAAATCGTCAAGCTGATCAAGGACAGCAAGATGAAGGTCCAGGGCAGCATCCAGGGTGACGCGGTTCGCGTCTCCGGCGCAAAAAAGGACCTGCTGCAGGATGCGATTGCGCTGATCCGCAAATCAATCACCGAGTTCCCGCTGCAGTTCAAGAATTTCAGGGACTGAACACGCGTTTAATGCGGGCGCAAGACCCGCATTGACACCGGCCAGACAAAATCGCAGAATCTTTTTCGCAATGACGGGGCTTTTGGCAGACTCCCCGTTTACAGACGCCACGCGTCCAAGGCCTGCCTTCGTGTCAATTCGCGATCGCGAAGGAGACGTCATGGATGCAATCACCCCGCAAGAGCTGATCACGCTGCGCCATCAGACACCGGCCCCGCTGATCATTGATGTCCGCCGTGAGGCCGTGTTCCAGAGCGCAACCGACCTGATTGCCGGAGCCACGCGGCGCGACCCGGCCACCGTTAGCGAATGGGCCGGAACCATTCAAAACAACGCACCGGTCATCGTGTATTGCGTCCACGGCCATGAAGTCAGTCAAAACGCGGCGAAAGTGCTGCGTGAACGCAACCTGAACGCGAGATTCCTTGAAGGTGGCATCGAAGCCTGGCGCGCAGCCGGCGGGGAACTGACGGCCAACTCCGCCCCGCGGAAATCGGCATGAACCAAGCCGAAGACGGAAAACCGCCGGAAGCCATTTCATTCGCTGCCGCCTTCCGCTTCTGGCTGAAGCTCGGCTTCATCAGCTTCGGCGGGCCCGCAGGCCAGATCGCCATCATGCATGACGAACTGGTCGAACGCAGACGCTGGATTTCCGAGCGCCGTTTCCTGCATGCACTGAACTACTGCATGGTGCTGCCCGGCCCGGAGGCCCAGCAGCTCGCCACCTACATCGGCTGGCTGATGCACCGCACCTGGGGCGGCATCATCGCCGGCGGACTGTTCGTGCTGCCCTCGCTGTTCATCCTGATCGCGCTGACCTGGATCTACATCGCCTGGGGCAATGTGCCGGCCATCGCCGGCATGCTCTACGGCATCAAACCGGCGGTGACCGCCATCGTCGTCTTTGCCGCGATCCGCATCGGGGCGCGCGCGCTGAAGAACGGGGTATTGTGGGGCATCGCGGCTGCGGCCTTCATCGCGCTGTTTGCGCTGAACCTGCCGTTCCCGCTGATCGTCATCGGCGCCGGCATCATCGGTTATATCGGCGGTCGCGTCTCTCCGGCATTGTTCGCCACCGGTGGCGGCCATGGCACCGGCGGCAAGCGTTATGGCGCTGCGGTAATCGACGATGACACGCCGACACCCCGGCACGCGCTGTTTCATTGGGGACGGTTTGCCGCGGTACTGGTCATTGCACTGCTGTTGTGGGGCTCGGCCATGGCGCTGCTGATGGCCGTGTACGGCTGGCAGGGCACGCTGACGCAGATGGGCTGGTTTTTCACCAAGGCGGCGCTGCTGACCTTCGGCGGCGCCTATGCCGTACTGCCCTATGTGTATCAGGCCGCCGTCGAGCATTACCAGTGGGTCACGCCCCTGCAGATGATCGATGGTCTCGCGCTCGGAGAAACCACGCCCGGACCGCTGATCATGGTGGTCGCCTTCGTCGGCTTCGTCGGCGGCTGGACCACGCAGTTCCTCGGCGCGGAGAACCTGTTCGTCGCCGGTGCACTGGCAGCAGCAGTGGTCACGTATTTCACGTTCCTGCCGAGCTTCATGTTCATATTTCTCGGCGGCCCGCTGGTTGAAACCACGCACGGGGACCTGAAATTCACCGCCCCGCTGACGGGCATTACCGCCGCAGTTGTCGGCGTGATTCTCAATCTGGCGGTATTTTTCGCGTACCACGTGCTGTGGCCGGACGGGCTCGCCGGTCGCTTCGACTGGCCGTCGGCACTCATCGGCATTGCGGCTTTTCTCGCACTGTGGCGCTGGAAAATGGGCATCATGCCGGTAATCGGCGCCTGCGCCGCCATCGGAATCGCGTGGACGCTCCTGAATTAAGGTCTAAACCGCAAGACCGGCAATCCAGCGGTCGTAAATCCGGTCAGCGACCGCATTCAGTGCCCGCAGTTTTTCAGTAATTCCGGATTCCATTTCGGCCGGCGTCTGCACCGAATCGAGATGTCCCGCCAGTGCCTCCACTTCCCTGGCCCATTCACGGCACCAGGCATGGATCATCGCGTCGGTCATTTCGACATGGCACTGCATCGCAAAATGTTTGCCCAGCACAAAGGCTTGGTTTACGCACCATGCGCTGCTCATGATGCGCGTCGCGCCCGGCGGAATGTCAAACGTTTCGCCATGCCAGTGATAGGACAGGAAAGCGCGCAGGCCGTCACCCAGCCAGTGTCGTGCCTGTGGATGATCCAGCACGTCCACCCGGCCCCAGCCGATTTCCTTGACCGGGTTGCGCGTCACCGCAGCACCCAGGGCCTTCGCCATCAGCTGTCCGCCCAGGCAATGCCCGATCACCGGTACGTCGCGCGCAACCGCGTCGCGGATCAGCGCAAGCGTTTGCGGAATCCACGGCAGGTTATCGTTAACACTCATGGGGCCGCCCATGAAACACAGACCGGCATAAGCGGTCGCTTGCGCCGGCACCGGCTCACCCGCATCTATCTTTATGACTTCAAAGGGAATCTTTCGATTCTCCAGGTACGTGGCAAAATAAGCGGGTCCCTCGACAGGCGCATGACGAAATATGGCGACGGGCTTCATGGAGGCATCATGAAAAAATCAGCAATGACACATTTCCATATTAAATCAATCTTTGCGGCGCTCCTGCTCGTACCCGTCGCGGCCTCAGCCGCGGAAATCCGCATTGTCGGCCTGTTCACCGGCAAGGCGGTCGTCGTCGTCGATGACGGCAAGCCGCGCACCCTCTCGCTCGGGCAGACTTCACCGGAAGGCATCAAGCTGATCGCCGCCGACAGCACTGCGGCGATCATCGAATTCGAAGGTCGGCGCCAAACACTGCCACTGGCCAGCGGCTGGCGCATCCCCGGGTCCAGCCTCGGGGCATCCTCGGGCGCGGCTTCGTCGGTTACATTAACCGCTGATTCGCAGGGTCAGGTCAACGCGGCACGGTGCAGTTCCTGGTGGATACCGGCGCAACGTCAATCGCTTTGCCCAGCGCTGACGCCAGACGACTGGGTATCAACTACCTCGCTGGTGACCGCGGCTACACCCAGACCGCCAATGGTCGCGCACTCGCCTACCGGATCAAGCTCGATACCGTGAAGGTCGGTGACATCACGCTGCACGGCGTGGATGCGGTGGTGCTGGAAGGGGACGGCCTGAAGATCGTGCTGCTGGGCATGAGTTTTCTCAGCCGCACCGACATGAAACGCGACGGGCAGGCGCTGACGCTGACGCGGCGCTACTAAAAGAATCAGCGACCCGAAGGTCGCCGATACTTCGCCCGATCGCCGCGGGCAGGCTACTTGGCCGCGCCTTTCGCCCGATTGGCGGCATCCATCTTGTGCTGGAGCTGGCCACCGCCGCCCTGCGGACCCTGGCCGGGCATCTGGTCGGATTGCATTTTGCGCTGCCCCTGCGGACCCTGACCCGGCATCTGATCGGATTGCATCTTGCGCTGCCCGCCACCCTGAGGTCCGCCCTGCGGCCCGGCCTGGTCAGCCTGCCGCGATGACTTCATCTTGTTTTGCGTGCTGCCACCACCCTGACTGCTGCCCTGCTGCGCGATGACAGATCCGACCGCCAGCGACAGCGACGCTGCTACAACCGTTTGAATCAATCGCGTGCTCATGATTCCCCCTTTCGGTTTGTGTTGTAACGCGCACCAGTATAGATTTATGCCACACGCATATCAAATTAAAATAATATTAAAAAACAACATGTTACGCTGAAAATATTGCGGACGAGGACCACGACCTGCGTAGCCGCGCATCCGCGCGGCGGTACCATCCCGTGACGGGTTACGACTTACTGTCGGGCTCGCCGCCCACCATCGACAACAGATGCCCGAACTTGCTGCGCTTGGTATCGAGGTACCTGCGATTGGCATTGCGCGGCGGCACCTCGACCGCGACGCGCTCGACCACTTTCAATCCGTAGTTTTCCAGCGCCGCGACCTTGTCCGGGTTGTTGGTCATCAGCCGCACTTCGCGCGCACCGAGGTCAAACAGGATGTGCGCGCCGGCGCGATAGTCGCGCATGTCGGCGGCGAATCCGAGCGCGTGGTTGGCTTCGACCGTGTCCTGCCCCTGATCCTGCAACGCATAGGCGCGGATCTTGTTGAGCAATCCGATGCCGCGGCCTTCATCAAACATGTAGACCAGCACGCCACTGCCGGCTTTTTCAATCATGCCCATGGCTGCATCCAGCTGTTCGCCGCAGTCACAGCGTTCGGAACCGAACACGTCCCCCGTCAGACACTGTGAGTGCAGCCGCACCAGGACCGGCACTCCAGCCTTGATCTCGCCCTTGACCAGCGCAACAAAAAGACTGGTTTCAAGATTGTCGGCATAAACAATCATTTTGAACTCGCCCGCTTTGCTCGTCGGCAGGACCGTCTCGGCCTTGCGGCGGATTTCGCGTTCGTTGTCGCGATAGGCGACAAGGTCCGCAATGTCGAGTATGCGGATGCCGTGGTGCGCGGCGAATTTCTCCAGATCGGGACGCCGCGCCATCGTGCCATCGGGGTTCATGATTTCGCAGATCACGCCGGCAGGCTTGAGTCCCGCCAGCCGCGCGAGATCGACTGCCGCTTCGGTATGCCCGCGCCGCACCAGCACGCCGCCGTCCAGCGCGCGCAAAGTCTGCAGCCGGCCGGGCCGGATCAGATCAGCCGGTTTGGCATTGTCGGCAATCGCGACCGCGATGGTGCGTGCGCGATCCTGCGCCGACATGCCGGAACCGACACCCTCGCGCGCATCAATCGGCGTGGCGAACGCCGTGCCGAACTTGGACTGGTTGCCGGTATCGTCGGTGATCAGGGACAGACCCAGCGTGCGCAGCCGCTCCTCGGTCAGCGCCAGTGAAATCAGGCCGCGACCGTGGGCTGCCATGAAATTGATGACTTCGGGCGTCGCGCGTTCTGCGGCGACAAACAGGTCGCCCTCGTTTTCACGGTCCTCGCTGTCGACCAGAATCACCATCTGCCCGCGCCGCACTTCGGGCAGGACCTGCTCGATGGTGAATTCAGTGGTGCTGGTTTTGGGATCGGACATGGCGCGGTCACTGACCGCAGGACTGCGGTAAATTATAAGCTGTTGATTTTATTGATATTTTTATCACCGCTTTACATCAGGCTCGTGAGGCGATCAAGCGCAGGAATTCGGCACGCGTGACGTCCTTGTTGAATTCACCGGTAAATGCGGAAGTCGACGCAATCGAATGCTGTTTCTGAATGCCGCGCATGATCATGCACATGTGCTGCGCTTCGATCACCACGGCGACGCCTGCAGGGTCCAGCGTTTCCTGAATGCAGTCGCGAATCTGCACGGTCAATCGTTCCTGCACCTGCAACCGCCGCGCAAAGGCGTCGACCACGCGCGGCACTTTTGACAGCCCGACGATGCGGCCCTGCGGAATGTAGGCAACGTGCGCCTTGCCGAAGAAAGGCAGCATGTGATGTTCACACAGCGAATAGACTTCGATGTCGCGCACGATCACCATCTGCTGGTATTCCTCGGTGAACATCGCCGAGCGCAGGATTCCCGCGGGGTCCAGGTCATAGCCATGCGTCAGGTACTGCAGCGCCTTGGCCACGCGCTCTGGCGTCTTGACCAGTCCCTCGCGCGCGGGATCCTCGCCGATGTCCTTCAGAATGTCGTGATACTTCTCGGAAATGCTCTTGATCGTGACCGGATTGTACTGGTCGATCTTCGAATAACCATCCATGACGTTCTCTTCGCGCATGTCCGGTTCACGCAGGCCTTGCGCTTTCACGTCGCGCGGCTTCATGGCAATTTCACCGCGGCCAGCCGGTCGCGAATCGACTGGGCAATGCCAGCCGCGTCCAGCCCCACGCTGGCCAACTGGATTGCCGGATCGCCCTGGTCGATGAAACGGTCGGGCAAGCCGAGTTGCAGCACCGGCACCGTACAGCCGTGTTTCTCCAAGGCCTCGAGCACTGCGCTGCCGGCACCCCCCATGACCACATTCTCCTCGATGGTCACCAGCAACGTGTGTTTTGCTGCCAGCTTGCGCACCAGGTCCTCGTCCAGCGGTTTGACAAAACGCATGTTGGCCACGGTCGCATCGAATTCGTCGGCCACCTTGAGCCCGGCCGCAAGCATGGAGCCGAAGGCCAGTATGGCAACGCCTCCCGCACCATCGCGGCGCACCTCGCCGCGTCCCACCGGCAACGCCTTCATCTCCTTCACGATCGCCGCACCGGGACCGCTGCCGCGCGGATAACGCACGGCAGCCGGCGTGTTCATCTGGAATGCCGTGTAGAGCATCTGCCGACATTCGTTTTCGTCGGCCGGCGCCATCACCGTCATGTTGGGCAGGCAGCGCAGATAAGACAGGTCAAAACTGCCGTTGTGCGTCGCACCGTCGGCACCCACGAGGCCGCCGCGATCGAGTGCGAACACGATGGGCAGATTCTGGATCTGCACGTCGTGAATCAGTTGATCATAGCCGCGCTGCAGAAACGTCGAATAAATCGCTACCACGGGCTTGTAGCCTTCGCACGCAATGCCCGCGGCAAATGTCACCGCATGCTGCTCAGCGATACCGACATCAAAATAGCGGTTGGGATGTTCCGCGGCGAACCTGACCATGCCCGAACCTTCGCGCATCGCCGGGGTAATCGCCACCAGCCGCGGGTCGCGTTCAGCCATGTCGCACAGCCAGTCGCCGAATACCTGGGTGTAGGTCGGCTTGCCGCCGGACTTGCCGCCGGCGATGCCGCTGGTCTGGTCAAACTTTGACACGCCGTGGTACAGGATGGGATCGACTTCGGCCAGCTTGTAACCCTGCCCCTTGCGGGTGACCACGTGCAGGAACTGCGGTCCCTTCAGTCGCTTGATGTTGTGCAGCGTCGGAATCAGCGCATCCAGGTCATGCCCGTCGATCGGGCCGATGTAATTGAAGCCGAATTCCTCGAATAGAGTGCCCGGCGTCACCATGCCCTTGACGTGTTCTTCGGTGCGCCGCGCCAGATCACCCAGCACTTTTTCACCCAGCCCCTTGGCTGCCGCGTAAAAACGGCCCGACATCAGCCGCGCCAGGTATTTGTTCAACGCGCCCACCGGCGGCGAAATCGACATGTCGTTGTCGTTGAGGATCACCAGCAGGTCGACATCCATGTCACCGGCGTTGTTCAGGGCCTCGAAAGCCATGCCCGCACTCATTGCGCCGTCACCGATGATCGCGACAGCATGGCGCGGTTCGCCCTTGAGCTTTGCTGCCACCGCCATGCCCAGCGCAGCGCTGATCGAAGTGCTGGAATGCGCCGTGCCGAACGTGTCGTAGTCGGATTCCTCGCGCCGCGGAAACCCGGAAAGCCCCTGCCACATGCGCAGGCTTTTCATCGCGTCACGGCGGCCGGTCAGTATTTTGTGGCCATACGTCTGGTGACCGACATCCCACACCAGCCGGTCGTGCGGCGTGTCAAACACGTAATGCAACGCAATGGTCAGTTCGACCGTGCCCAGATTCGAGGACAGATGACCACCGGTCTGGCTGACCGATTCCAGCAGGAAGGCGCGCAGTTCTTCCGCCAGCCCCGGCAACTGGCTGCGCTCCAGCATGCGCAGGTCGTGCGGCGCAGCAATGGATTTCAGCAATTCGAAATCCGGCTTGTCGTGATCATCTGCTCCTGACATGGTCAATGTTCCGCTCATGGCGCCATTGTCTCAGAACTTGCGCAGCACAATGAAATCCGCCAGTTCTGCCAGCCGTGCCCCACGCGGCCCGAATGGCGCAATCGCCTGCAACGCATCCTGCCGCAATTCACCGGCCAGGGCCTTAGCCTCGGCAATACCCATGGCGCTGACATAGGTAGGCTTGCCCTGCTGGGCATCCTTGCCCGCGGTCTTGCCCAGAGTGGCCGTAGGCGCCTCCGCATCAAGCACATCATCGACGACCTGAAAGGCCAGGCCCACCGCTTTTGCGAATGCGTCGACCCGGGCAAACTCCGCCTCGCTCAGCCTGTTGCCGCAGCGCGCTCCGAGGACGGCCGCGGCGCGTATCAGCGCGCCGGTCTTGTGTATATGCATGAATTCGAGTTCCGGTACGGACAGCGTTCTGCCCACGGCGGCAAGGTCGATGGCCTGCCCGCCGGCCATGCCGCGCGAACCGGCTGCCTTGGCCAGCAATTTCACCATCTCGAGTTGAGCCGCCGAATCGTCCGTGAGGCGGTACTCGCCCAGCAACTGAAAAGCCAGGCTCTGCAATGCATCCCCGACCAGCAGCGCCGTCGCCTCGTCGAACTCAACATGGCAGGTCGGCTTGCCCCGCCGCAACACGTCGTCGTCCATGCACGGCAGGTCGTCGTGTACCAGCGAATAGGCGTGTATCAGTTCAACGGCCGCCGCGGCCACGGTCACGCGCTCGGAATCCGCCTGTGCCAGCTCGCCCGCGGCGTAGGCGAGCAACGGGCGCACGCGCTTGCCGGCGCCGAGGACAGCGTAGCGCATCGCCGCATGCAGACGCAGCGGCGCAATATCGGGCAGTGGCAGCACCCGCTGGAGAAACGCCTCGATACGCTCCTGCCCGGCGGCGGCCCAGCCCTGAAAATCGGTGGTCATCACTAGCGAATGCCGAGCTATTGCTCGGTGGCGCCGAAGTTTTTCAGCACGCTGTTTTCCAGAATTTTTACCTGCTGCTGGGCGTCCTGCAACTGGGACTGGCAGATCTTGAGCAACTCTGCGCCGCGCTTGTAGGCCGCAAGAGATTGTTCAAGCGGCATCTGGCCCTCCTCCATCGCTTCAACGATTTTCTCGAGCTCCGCGAGTGCGGTCTCGAATGCAGGTGCTGCGCTGGAAGGCTTGGCGGATTTGGACATGGGGCGGGACTTGCGGGCGGGTCAGGAAATGTAACGCAATCAGAGGCTTGCGGTCAACGCACGGGGCAGCCGGAAACCTCTGTTCGCGACCGCCGCGCGGCGACCGTCGCTAGTCCAGCGTGACCTTGTTGTCCCGGATGATTTTCACCCAGCGGTCCATTTCGGAGGCGACGAACGCATTGAACTCTGCGGGCGAGGCACTGACCGCCAGCGGCACCAGCCGTTTCGCATAAGTGTCCTGCAGTTCCGGCTGGCTGAGGATTTCAAAAATCGTCGCATGCAGTTTCTTGATAATCGCCGGCGGCGTCTTGGACGGCGCAAACAGGCCGACCCAGTTGATGCTGCCCACACCCTTGAGGCCGACCTCGGTAAACGTCGGCACGTCGGGCAACTCGGCGATGCGCTTTTCGGACGTCACGGCATACGCCTTGAGCTGCCCGGCACGGATGAGCCCGATCACCGAAGCCACATTCGAGTTGGATACCTGCGCCTCGCCGCGCAGCAATGACGGGATGGTCTCGCCCGCGCCCTTGGACGGAATATGCACCATGCGCGTCCCGGTCGCCGCCAGCAACGCCAGCATATCGAGATGCGGGTGGCCGCCAAGCGGCGCGTTGTAGTTAAGCTGGCCCGGTCGCGCCTTGATGTACGCAATCAGCTCCTGAAACGTATTCGGCGGAAATTTGGTGGAGGCGATCACTGCGTGCGGAATGGCCGCCAGCAGTGAGATGCCCGTGATCTCTTTGGCCGGCACCACCTTCATGCGCTGTGCGTAAAGAATCGGCACGATGGCACTCGAAGTATTGTTGCCGACAAGGAAGGTATATCCGTCCGGCTGCGCCCGTGCGGTCAGTTCGAGCGCGATCGCACCCGATGCCCCCGGCCGGTTATCGACGACGATCTGCTGACCGAGTTTCTCGGTCAGTCGCGGCCCCAGCAGGCGCGCCACAATGTCGTTCGCGCCGCCCGGCGGAAACGGAATGATGAACCGGATGGGGCGCTGCGGATAGGTATCAGCCGCGGTGCAGACGGGAAGCGCCAGTGCGAGGTGCAGGAATACGAGCCAATGGACAACCGTTTTCATCAATGCCTCCCTTGTTTATTCTTTTCACGAACTTATTCTTTTCACGAACGCTTCAACGCATCGCTGCCCGGCGGCCGCGGCGCAATGGCCAGCGGCACCAGGCTGCGCGCACCAAACCCTTGCACCGCAACGTCGGCATGCGCCATGCACACATCACGCAATTGCAGAAACACCCGCCCGGCCGCCGTGTCATGCCAGAACCAATGCCGGGCATCGAGTGCGGCCTGCGCACCGGGCTGCACCGCAACCGCTTCCAGATAGTAGGCTTTCAGGTCCTGGGTTACCAGCCGCAATGCCAGTTCCAGCGCAACATCGGGCCGGTAGCTCGGTGTCGCCGGTTCGGTGATGAAATCGGCCAGGAACTGCGCCATTGCCGCCGGCGTCAGGCCGCTGAGTGTGGCGGTTGTCCGGCCGCTCCTGCTGCCGGCCAGTTCGTGCCAGGGCGCAAGCTGCGCCACTTCCCGCAACAATTCGCCGGCCAGACCTTCATCCGTCACCGGTCGCGCAAAACTCACCGGGCAGACAAACGCTGCTGCATCCGGCTGTGTTTCCCCCGGTGCATCGTCCGGAAAATCTTCGAGCACCGGCCCGGAGGCGATTTCGAACAAACGCAGCGCCGCGTGCAATACACGCCGCTGAAACTGCGGTTCGTCCGGCGCCCCCAGCGGTCGACCCAGGATAAATGGCACCCACAGCGCGCGCGGCGGCCGAATCGCTGCCGTATGCTCGCGCACCAGGGAAATCTGGGTTGTCGGAATGCCTTCTTCCTCGATCCAGCGGCTCAACGCACCCACGGTGCATGTGCAGCGTGGTCACACCGGCGTCAGCAATACCGCATCCACCGCGTCACGCTTGAGCATGCCGGCGACCTGCCTGACCTTGGGTTCCAGACCGGGGAGACGGGCGGCGCCCATGAATGCATAGTGAAAATCGGCGACCGAACCGATCACGCCATCCGCCGCCAGCTCGCGCAAGCGGTCGATCGGAAACACGACATTGGCATCCTGCTGGAACCCGGTGCGATCGTAGTTTGACGACAGGTGGCTCATCACCAGGTCATCCGCACGCACATCGCCCGGAATCACGCGGTATTCACTGGCCGCCGCACCGTCGGCGTAGGCCGCGTCACCCTTGCGGTGTATGCCGGAGGTCGTAATGATGGCGACCCTGCGGCGGCTGAGCGGGGGGCCGTCCACCCAGGGCTGCCCCTCAAATACAGGGATTTCCTTCAGCATCTGGAGCAGCAACTCGCGCTCCCACTCACCCAGATCATCCAGACGCGGCATTACGTTTCCTCTTTCCGGTGCAAAATCAAATGCGGCTCTGCCGCCCGGTCAAAACAGTGCAGCATGATATTGGTGATGTCAGTGAGCCGGGCGCGATCAGGGTCGGCCTTGCCGACCAGGCGCAATCCCTGGATGCCGGCAACGAGGAAATGCGCCAGTGAATCCACATCGGCCGCAGCAGCAATCTCACCACGGGACTGCGCAAGCACCAGTGCATCGCGAAAAGTCGCCTGTATACGGTCCAGACTTCGCCGGACCCGGATCGTCGTAGCGCGATCCCGACCCGCGAGTTCCGCAGCGCAATTGCCGATAAAACAACCGGTACGCCCGGGACCCGCGACGATGCGATCGATCAATTCGCCGATGAACGCGGCAATCGCTTCACGGATCGGCAGCGGCCTGGACAACGCCGCGGTAATGCGCGCGATACCCTGCTCTTCGTAGCGCGCCAGCGAACGGTGCAGCAGCGCGCGCTTGCCGCCGAAGGACGCATACAGGCTGGAGCGGCTCAGTCCGGTAACACCGCAAAGATCATCCAGCGAGGTCGCCTTGTAGCCTTTGGCCCAGAAGGCGTGCATTGCCCGTTCGAGCACTGCATCGGCATCGAATTCGCGCGGACGCGCCACTAGCGCACAGCCTCCGCGGCAAGCCCGCCCAGCGCCTTGCTCAGATTCGGGACCACGGGGCAGTCTTTGACGCCGTGCCGGCCCGCAAGAAAAACCGGGTCGTTATAAGCGAGCCACACCTGTCCCGCGGCATCCTGCCAGGCCAGCGCTTTCAGCGGCAGGTCGATGCCGGCGGACTGCGCACATTCCATCAGCGGGGTGCCGCCCTGCGGGTTGCCGAAAACCAGCAACTCGGTAGGACGCAGTTCCTTGCCGATCTTCTTGGCACCGGCCGCATGGTCCAGGCGCAGAAAAACATTGAGTCCGCGCGCCTTCGCAGTCGCTTCGAAGCGGTCTATCGTTTCCTTGACGCCATGCGCACTTTTCACCGTGACCAGCCCGTCCGCAGCCTGCACAGGCAGCGATAACAGTGACAGCGTGACAACGACGGCACTAAGCAGAATTTTAGTCATGTTCGTCTCCATTCAACTGATCGATCCGCAGCAACCTAGATCCGCATGTACGCCGGGCGTCCGGCTGGACGCCGCAAGGTGCTTGCGCAACCAGCCCTCTATCGATTATAGAATGATCAGTCCATAATACAACTTAAATGGTGATGCCCGCATCATGGCCACGGCGGGATCACGCTGGCCGCAGCGTTTTTTTGCGGCTGCGCCCGGGAATCCGCCATGGATTCAACCTGTAAGGAACAAGACGCAAGGGCGACTGATGGTCTTTGCCGATTCAGTTGATCCGGTCCACGTGGTGTTAACCTGTTTTCGCCATTTGGCTGCCGACCGTAAACACCCGAATTCAGGAGTTGATTGATGCACGCCACCCTGCCCTTGATGG
>JBFKCU010000011.1:0-19040 GCA_041620115.1 Burkholderiales bacterium
ATGACGGCAGAGGCCTCCGGGTAAAACACCTTGGTCAGGCCCTCGACCAGACCGAGTCCAATGCCGGTCACGATGGAACCGAGGATGGAACCCATCCCGCCGATCACCACCACGGCAAACACCACGATGATCAAATCCGCGCCCATCTTGGGCGACACGGTGAAAATCGGTGCCGCCAGCACACCCGCAAACGCGGCCAGCGCCACGCCATAGCCGTAGGTGAGCATGATCATCAGCGGTACGTTGACGCCGAATGCCTGGGTCAGCCGCGGATTCTCGGTGCCGGCGCGCAGATATGACCCGAGTTTGGTGCGTTCAATGACATACCAGGTGATGAAGCACACGGTTAATGCGGCAACGACCACCCATGCCCGGTACTTGGGCAGGAACATGAACCCCAGGTTGATCGCCCCCTGGAACATTTCCGGAATGCCGTATTGCTGCCCGGATACCCCGTACCAGTCACGGAACAAGCCCTCCAGTATCAGCGCAATGCCGAAGGTCAGCAGCAGGCCATAAAGATGGTCGAGCTTGTAGAGGCGACGCAGCATGGTGCGCTCAATGACAACCCCGAATAAACCGACGATCAGCGGAACCAGTATGAGCGCTGCCCAGTAATTGACCGCGAAATCGGGATTGCCCGTCCACAGCGGCAATTGCGTCAACCCGATCCACGCCACGAACGCACCCATCATGTACTGGGCGCCATGGGTAAAGTTGATGATGTTCAGCAGGCCGAAAATGATCGCCAGGCCGAGGCTCAATATGGCGTAGAACGACCCGTTGATCAGTCCGATCAACAACTGGCTATAAAGCGCCTGCGGGGATATGCCGAGCAGTTCAAACACGTTCAGCTGAACCTCATCGAGTCCGGATCAAAAGGTGTGCGGGGCTTGTTGCACGCCCCGCACACCCGCGCACTGACTTTACCTGCCGAGCCTTACTTCTTCAGCAACGGACATTCGCTCTTGTCAGCCGCGATTACCGCATCAGCGGCCGGAATGGTCTGGCGCACATGGTAATAATCCCACGGGCCCTTCGATTCCGCGGGTTTTTTCACCTGCAGCAGATAGAAATCATGCATATGACGCCCGTCTTCGCGAATACGGCCGTTCTTCGCAAAGAAATCATTGACCGGCGTGTCTTTCATTTTCCTCACTACCGCCTTCGCCTCATCCGTCCCCGCTGCCTTTACCGCCTTCAGGTAATGCACCGTGGATGAATAAACGCCCGCCTGCACCATGGTCGGCATGCGCTTGTGCTGATCGAAAAACCGTTTCGACCAGGCACGCGTCTCGTCATTGAGGTCCCAGTAGAAACCTTCCGTCAGGTACATGCCGCCCGCCGTCTTCAGCGACAGGCTGTGGATGTCGGTAATGAACATCAGCAGCCCGGCCAGCGTCTGCTTCTGCGTGATGCCGAACTCGGCCGCCTGCTTGATCGAGTTGGTGGTGTCGGTGCCGGCATTGGCCAGGCCGATCACTTTCGCACCCGAGGACTGCGCCGTCAGCAGGAATGACGAAAAATCCGTGCCTGGAAACGGATGGCGCACCGAACCCAGCACCTTGCCGCCCATTGATTTCACCACGTCGCTGGTATCCTTCTCCAGCGAATGACCGAAGGCGTAATCCGCGGTCAGGAAAAACCACGAATCCCCGCCCTGCTTGACCACGGCACGTCCGGTACCGATAGCCAGCGCGTAGGTGTCGTAGGCATAGTGAACGTTCAGGTCCGTGCAGGCCTTGCCGGTGATGTTGGTCGAAGCGGCGCCATTGACGATGGTCACGCGATTCATTTCCTTGGCAACGGGCATCACGGCCAAAGCCGTGGACGAGGTCACCAGGTCACCAATCATGTCAACGCCGTCACGTTCGAACCATTCGCGCGCCTTGTTCGACGCCACATCGCCCTTGTTCTGGTGATCTGCGGAAACCAGCTCGACCTTGAACGGGTTCTTTTCCTGTTTCAGGAAATCATCGATTGCCATGCGCGCAGCCAGTACCGATCCCTGGCCCGACAGGTCGGAATAGGTTCCGGACAGATCCGTGAGGATGCCGATCTTGACTACCCCGCCGGACAGTTTGGGCGCCTGTGCCTGGGCCACTGCGGCGAGGCCCAGCAATGCAGCAGCGGTTGCTGCGACCATCAGTTTCTTTTTCATGTTCACTCCTTCTCTCTCATTGATCAAAAATTGAAATCAGACTCCCAGCAGCTCGTGCAACCGGTCCATGCGCGAGGACAACTCGTCCTTGGTTACGGACTCGACAATCCGGCCGTGCTCGATGACGTAATGCCGGTCGGCCAGTGGCGCGGCAAAACGAAAATTCTGCTCAACCATCACGATCGTGTAGCCGCGCGTCTTCAGCTCGCCGATGGTCTTGCCCAGTGCCTGCACGATGACCGGTGCCAGGCCCTCGCTGATCTCATCGAGCAGCAGCAGGCGGGCGCCGGTGCGCAGAATGCGCGCAATCGCGAGCATCTGCTGCTCGCCGCCCGAGAGGCGCGATCCGGGGCTGCGGCGGCGTTCCTGCAGATTGGGAAACATGCTGTAGATCTCATCCACGCTCATGCCGCTGCTGGCCACGGCCGGCGGCAGGAGCAAGTTTTCCTCTGCGCTCAGGCTGGCAAAAATGCCGCGTTCTTCCGGACAGTAGCCGATGCCCAGATGGGCAATCCGGTGCGTGGGCATGCGGATGGTTTCAACACCGTTGACCATGATGGAGCCGGCGCGATCACCGGTCAGGCCCAGCACCGCGCGCAGCGTCGACGTGCGGCCGGCGCCATTGCGGCCAAGCAACGTCACCACTTCACCGCGATTCACCTGAAAATCGATGCCGTGCAGTACATGGGACTCACCGTAGAACGCGTGCAGGTCCGTCACCCGCAGCATTTCCACATCCGGATGGAACGCGCTGGTCATGCCGCCTCCTCCTGCGCGGTCCCGACATAGGCCTCCAGCACCGCAGGGTTTTTCGAGACCTCGGCATACGGCCCCTCCGCCAGCACTGCACCGCGGGCGAGCACGGTGATCGTGTCCGACAGATCGGCGACCACGTTCATGTTGTGCTCGACCATCAGGATCGTGCGATTCGCGGCGACCTTGCGGATCAGCTCGACCACGCGGCCCACATCCTCGTGCCCCATGCCCTGCGTCGGCTCATCGAGCAGCATCAGCTCGGGGTCAAGCGCCATTGTCGTCGCGATCTCGAGCGCCCGTTTGCGGCCATAGGGCAGTTCCACCGTAACCGTGTCGGCAAACGGGGCCAGGTCCACGGCTTCCAGCAGTTCCAGCGCCCGCTGGTTCAGTTTTTCCAGAACCCGCCCGGATTTCCAGAAATGCATGGACATGCCGGTCTTGCGCTGCAGCGCGACCCTGACATTCTCCAGCACGGTCATGTGCGGGAAGGTTGCGGAAATCTGGAATGAGCGCACCAGCCCTAGCCGGGCGATGGCCGCGGGACGCATGTGCGTGATGTCACGGCCGTTGAACAATATGCGTCCCTGCGTCGGCGTGAGAAACCGCGTCAGCAGGTTGAAACAGGTGGTCTTGCCGGCGCCATTCGGACCGATCAGCGCGTGTATCGTGCCCCGCCGCACGTTGAGGTCCACGCCGTCAACGGCGACAAAACCGCTGAAGGCCTTGGTCAGGCCGCGCGTTTCGAGGATGCAGTCGCTGCCGCTCATGATGAACCACCGATCGCATCGGCAGACCGGACCTGCTGGCGCAACACGAACTTCTGGATTTTCCCGGTCGATGTCTTGGGCAACTCGCCGAATACCACCGCGCGCGGCGCCTTGAAACGTGCCAGCCGCGCCTTGCAATGCTCGATGATATCCGCCTCCGTCACCTGCGCCCCGTCCTTCAGTTCGACGAACGCGCAGGGCACCTCGCCCCATTTGGCATCGGGCTTGGCCACCACGGCCGCCGCCATCACCGCCGGATGACGGTACAGCGCATCCTCCACCTCCAGCGACGAGATGTTTTCGCCGCCCGAAATGATGATGTCCTTGGAACGGTCCTTGATTTTGACGTAACCGTCGGGCTCCATCACCGCGAGATCACCGGAATGAAACCAGCCGCCTTCGAACGCGGCTTCGGTCGCCGCGGGATTCTTCAGGTAACCCTTCATCGTCAGGTTGCCGCGAAACATGATCTCGCCCATGGTTTCCCCGTCCCAGGGCACCGGCTGCATGGTTTGCGGATCCATCACGGTCATGCCCTGCTGCATGTGGTACCAGACACCCTGCCGGCCGTTCAGCTTTGCGCGTTCCTCCAGCGACAACTCGTTCCACTCCGGGTGTTTGGCGCATACGGCCGCCGGGCCGTAGGTTTCAGTCAGGCCGTAAACATGGGTGATATTGAAACCCATGCGCCCCATGCCTTCGATCAGGGCCACCGGCGGCGCGGCGCCGGCCACCAGGCACGAGACCTCGTGGTCAATGCCGGCTTTCATCGCATCCGGCGCGTTGAGCAGCAGATTGTGCACGATGGGCGCACCGCAATAATGCGTTACCCGGTGTTCGCGGATCAGTTCAAAAATCGCTTGTGCGTCGACCCGCCGCAGGCACACGTTGGTGCCGGCCGCGGCCGCAATGGTCCACGGGAAACACCAGCCGTTGCAGTGAAACATCGGCAGCGTCCACAGGTAAACGGGATGCGGCGACATGCCCCAGGACACGATGTTGCTGATGGCATTGAGGTAAGCGCCACGATGATGGTAAACGACCCCCTTGGGATTACCGGTGGTGCCCGAGGTGTAGTTGAGCGAAATCGCATTCCACTCATCCTGCGGCAGCAACCATTCAAAATCCGGATCGCCACCCGCCAGAAACGCCTCGTAATCGGTGCTGCCCAGGGCTTTGCCGCCGTCAAACGCGGGGTCGTCGACGTCGATGACCAGCGGCCGGCATTTCGCCTGGCGCAAGGCCGCCTCGATGGTGGCGGAGAACTCCCGATCCGTGATCAGCACCTTCGCCCCGGCGTGATCGAGCATGAAGGCAATGGCGCCTGCGTCGAGCCGGGTGTTCAGGGTGTTCAGCACCGCGCCGGACATCGGCACGCCGAAATGCGCTTCGTACATCGCCGGCACGTTGGGCAGCATCGTCGCCACGGTGTCATCCGCCCGGACGCCGGCCTGGCGCAATGCCGATGCGAGACGGCGGCACCGCGCATAGACCTCCGCCCAGGTGTAGCGCAGGGCGCCATGGATGACGGCGGTCCGCGCCGGATAGACATATGCCGTACGCGCAAACAATGACAGCGGCGACAACGGCGTGTAATTCGCCGGTCGTTGGCTCAGACCCGTCTCGTACGGATTGCCACGCACCACTTGCTGCTCCTCCAGAACTGCATCGCCTGCCGGACTGCATCGCCCGCTGATCGCGGGATTCTTTTTCAGTCCATCTGCGGCCGGCGGATGCCGGCTAATGCTCCATTACGATGAGCAAGACCATTAGCAAAATCCGCACCACAAACACAACTTATTGATTCTAAATATTTATTTTTCTAAAGCCCCGTCCACTGCGGCCGTTCGCGGCATCAAATGTCTGAAAAAAAAGACACATGCCCGCCAAGAAATGTAACTAATTGATTTTAAAAAATAAAAATTTTTAATGTTGTCTAGATTGTCAGTCACCGTCTGACATTCTGGACAGTTTGCCATACAAGGTCGCACGCGAAATACCCAATAACCGCGCTGCAGCGACCTTGTTGCCGTTGGCTGCGCCCAGCGCCGCGCGTATCGCCGCCTGCTCCGCCGCGTTGACCGCGTCCGCCAGGCAGCTTGCCGCGGAGGTCGCGACAAACGCACCGGATTGCGGCGCGCGCGCTACGGCAAGCGGAAGAATGGCCCGGATATCCTGTGCACTGATGCGCATGCTTTCGCTGAGCATGGTGGCCTGCTCCAGCACGTTGCACAGTTCCCGCACATTGCCGGGCCAGTCGTGCGCGGCCAGCGGTGCATAGGCATCGGGCGCGAGTTCGCAGGGCGCCAGCCCCGTGCGCTCGGCAATCCGCTCGAGCATCACTTCGCACAGCGTGCCCAGGTCGGACAGCCGTTCGCGCAACGGCGGGATATTCAGGCGCAGCACGTTCAAGCGGTAATACAGGTCAGCACGGAAACTCCCCTCCTGTACCAGTTTTTCCAGGTCGCGGCTGGTCGCCGCGATGACCCGCACATCCACGCGCAACATGCGGTTCGATCCCAGCGGCTCGAATTCCTGCTCCTGCAGCACCCGCAGCAATTTGGCCTGCAGCGCCATCGGCATGTCGCCAACCTCGTCGAGAAACAGCGTGCCGCCGTCGGCAAGCTCGAGTTTTCCGGCACGCCCGCGGCGCTCGGCACCGGTGTAGGCACCGGGTGCCACGCCGAAGAACTCGGCTTCAACCAGATTCTCGGGAATCGCCGCAACGTTCACCCCGATGAAGGGGTGATCCGCGCGTGCCGAGATCGCGTGTATCGCCTGTGCCAGCAGTTCCTTGCCGGTTCCCGTTTCGCCGTACAGCAACACCGTGGCATCGAGCTGCGCTGCGCGGCGCGCCTGCCGCTTGACCTCCATACACGGGCCACTGCTGCCGACGAAATTGGACAGCGAGTAACGCGGCCTGCGGTGATCAGCCAGCGCACGCTGCGCCGCCTTCAGCTCATGCTGCAGTTTCTCGAATTTCGACAGCAGCGGCTTCAGGTATTGCGGCCGGTCATACAGCACAAACCCCACCGCCCCGGCGATCCTGCCGTGCTCGTCGTGCAGCGGCAGGCGCGTGACCACGAATGATTGTTCCTTGAAATCCATGATGTCGAGCAGGATCGGCTCACCGGTCTCGACGACGTGGCGCATCAGGCTGGTCGGTATCACTTCCTCGATTGCCCGCCCCAGCGCCTGGTCCTCGCTGTCCAGCCCAAGCAGCACCAGATAGTTTTCGCTGATCCATTCGATCCGCGCATCGCGGTCCACGACCACCGCCCCCTCGCAGATCGTTTCCAGGAACTGGAACAGCGAGCGCACCGCCTGTTCATGGATGACGCCGCCGTAGGTCGACAGTGCGCGCGCCATCGCAGCTATCCGCCGAACCCGTCACGAAAGCGCACCACCGCATCCTCGATGCGCCGCACCGCAACCACTTTCAGCCCGTCTATGGCCTGACGCGGCTGGTTGGCATGGGGCACCAGCGCATGGGTGAAGCCGAGCTTGGCCGCTTCCTTCAACCGCTCCTGTCCGCGCTGCACCGGCCGCACTTCCCCGGCAAGCCCCACTTCGCCGAACACCACGAGTTTTTTCGGCAGTGGCTTGTTTTTCAGTGAACTGACCACCGCCATCAGCACCGCCAGATCCGCTGCGGGCTCGGTGATGCGCACGCCGCCCACCGCGTTGACGAACACGTCCTGGTCAAAACAGGCGATGCCGGAATGACGGTGCAGCACCGCGAGCAGCAACGCGAGCCGGTTCTGTTCCAGACCCACGCTCAGGCGGCGCGGATTCGGCGCATGGGCTTCATCGACCAGCGCCTGGATTTCCACCAGCAGGGGGCGCGTGCCCTCCTGCGTGACCAGCACGCACGATCCCGCCACTTCGGTATCGTGCTGCGACAGGAACAGCGCCGACGGATTGGCAACGCCTTTCAAACCCTTGTCCGTCATCGCGAATACGCCGAGTTCATTGACCGCGCCATAACGGTTCTTGAACGCGCGGATCAAACGGAAACTCGAATGCGTGTCACCCTCGAAATAAAGCACGGTATCGACCATGTGCTCGAGTACGCGCGGCCCGGCGAGTGTGCCTTCCTTGGTGACGTGGCCGACAAAAACGATGGTGGTGCCGCCCGCCTTGGCCAGCCGCGTCAGCTGTGCTGCGCATTCGCGCACCTGCGCCACTGATCCCGGCGCCGAGGTCAGCGCGTCCGAATAAAGCGTCTGGATCGAATCAATGACCGCAATATCCGGCTTCTCGGACTGTATCGTCGCCTGGATCTTGCCGAGGCTGGTTTCCGGCAGCACATGCACATGCTTGGCCTCGACGTTCAGCCGCCTCGCCCGCAACGCAATCTGCTGCGGAGATTCCTCGCCACTGACATAAAGCACCTTGCGCTGCGCGCCGATGGTCGCCAGCGACTGCAGCAGCAGCGTCGACTTGCCGATGCCGGGATCACCGCCGATGAGTATCACGCCACCGGGGACCAGCCCGCCGCCGAGCACGCGATCGAACTCCGGGATGCCGCTGGACACGCGCGATTCCTCGCGCGCCTCGACCTCCGACAGCCGCTGCAGCCGGCCGCTTTCGGCGATCAGGGAAAAGCGGTTGGCCGACGGAGCCGCGGACTCAGCCACCGATTCCACCAGCGTGTTCCACGCCTGGCAATGCGGGCACTGGCCCTGCCATTTCAGCGCCTGGCCCCCGCATTCGGTACATACATAAACTGTTTTTGCTTTCGCCATGGCCTTGTTTCTGCCGGACGATACCGGCGCTACTTGTGTTGTTCGACCACCGGTACGCGCGCGGCCAGCGCACACATCAACTCGTAACCGACGGTGCCTGCCGCCTGCGCCACGGCGTCGATCGGATTGCCCTCGCCCCACAGCACGACGCGAGTGCCGATGCCGGCCCCGGGCATGCCGGTGATGTCCGCGGCCAGCGTATCCATGGACACGCGCCCCACCGTCGAAGTCAGTCTATCACCCACGCTGACCGGCGTGCCGCTGGGTGCATGGCGCGGATACCCATCGCCGTAGCCGCAGGCAACGATGCCGATGCGCATCGGACGGTCCGCCCGGAAGGTGCCGCCATAACCGACGGTGTCGCCGGGCTTCAGCTCGCAGACACCGATGATTTCCGACGCCAGCGTCATCACCGGCCGCAGACCCAGCGCCGCCGCAGTCTTCTCAGCGAACGGCGATGAGCCATAAAGCATGATGCCCGGCCGCACCCAGTCAAAATGGGTTTCGGGAAAGCGCAAGGTCGCGGCTGAGTTGGCCAGGCAGCGCGGCGCCGCAATACCCGCCACCGCACGCTCGAAAGTCTCCATCTGCCAGGCAACGCCGCGCTCATCATCGGCATCCGCGAAATGGGTCATCAGCGTAATCTTTCCCACGCCGGGATGATCCTGCAGCTGGGCGTAAGCACCGCGCACGGCCTCCGGCGCGTAGCCGAGCCGGTTCATGCCGGAGTTGATTTTCAGCAGCACGTCCAGCCGGGTGCCGGCCGCCAGCGGATCGAGCAGGCGCAACTGTTCGCCGGCATGAATCACGGCGCTCAGGCGTTGCGCCGCGCCTTCCACCGCCTCCCGCTGATCGAAAAAACCTTCCAGCAGGACGATGCGTTGCTTGTACCCTGCCGCGCGCAGGCGCACCGCGGCATCAAATTCGATCACGGCAAAGCCGTCCGCCGCGCGCAGCGCTTCGGCGGCGCGCATCAGCCCGTGGCCATAGGCGTTGGCCTTGATCACGGCAAAAATCTTCGCGTGCGGCGCATGTGCCCGTGCTACGCCGAGATTATGCGTCAGCGCCGCGAGATGCATGGTTGCGCTAATCGGTCGCGGCATGACGACTCAGTCTCGGGAAAGGGCCCATACGTGCGGCTGCAAAGAGGCGCATGTCATTTGACCCGTTGCCCCGTCATTTCGGTGTAGTGCCGCTCGAACAGGATTTCCAGCTCGTCGATCACCTCGACCGCGTCACGCGCCTGCAAGGCGTGCTGCGACATCAGTACGGAAGTCGGCCCCATCAGCTTGCGCCGATCCAGCATCGGGTACGTGCGGGTCAGCCGCTTGATCGCCATCACCACCGATTCACCGGCCGGGCGTGGTTCGGGTTGTGGCGCTGGCGCCGACCGGCCGGATGCGGCGGCACCTGCGCGACCCGCCAGGAAGTCGGCAAAAGCCTGCAGCGCCTGCCGGTCCTGCGCCGCCAGCCGGCGGAAAGAGGCCAGCAACTGCTGCTCCGCTTCATCCATTGTCACCCTCCTCAACCGCGCGGATCGCGAACACCGGCGGCTTGCGCCGCTCCTGCATCAGGTCCAGCGCCGTGACCAGGCCCGCAACCACGCGGTCCCCCGTCTCGCGAAACTCGGGCCACGCCACGCGCGCCTGCTCCAGAATCTCGCTGATGTCGTCCGGCAGCGGCCGATCCTCCTCCATGATAGTGTCTTCAATCATCCCCGGCGTCAGTTCCGGTCGCAGCAGCAGGCCGTAGCCGCCGGCATGCCGCTGCACGATCCACTCGCCGGCATCATCAACAGCCACTGGTGACGCGTCGGCGGGCAGGCGCACCCGCCCGCTCGCGGCAACCAGCACTTGCCTGCCGTCGACGGCCTGCGCCACCGGATCATCCGCGCCGGTCGCAGTAGCGTGCGCCGTAGTCCAGTAGGCGTACGGCGCCGGATCATCCGCCGGTTCCCCGCCGGCCGCCTGCGCCATCAGCAGGGCGCCGAAACCCAGCCCGACCACCGGGCGGCGTGCCCGCTCGAATCCGCGCAGCAGCCGCAGTTCCTCGTCCAGCCAGGGCGTATGTGCACGGTTCCACGGCGCGTAAGCGCCGCCGAGCAGCCACAGGGCGTCGAATTGCAACGCGCTGGCCGGCAACGACTGACCGGTAAACGGCCTGAAATAGGTAAAGCCGATGCCGCGGTTTTCCAATTGCTTCTCGACGGTTCCGAGAAACTCGGAATAGCTGTGCTGTACCGCGACGAACCGTTTCATTTCGCTGCGGCCATTTCCTTCATGCGCTTCATGGCGAACTCCGTGAAGGTGGCCAGCAGTTTCGAACGGAACTTTTCCTTGGGCGTCACCACCGACAACCCGCGAATCAGCGGCGGATTCAGCGGCACGGCCACCAATACCCCCAGCTTCAGTTCCTTGGCCACGGTCGCGCGCGAGAGGATGGACACGCCCAGCCCGGTTTCGACCACGCCCTTGATCGCTTCCGGGCTGCCCAGTTCCATGACCACATTGAGGGTGTCAGGCGGGATCTTGTTCTGCTGGAAGTACTTGTCGGCGAACTCCCGGGTACCCGAGCCGGTTTCGCGGCTGACAAACAGTTCGCCGGCGACCTCGGCCGCCGAGACGCGCTTCATCTTGGCCAGCTTGTGGCCGGGACTGCAGATCATCACCAGCACATCGTCGCAGCACACCTCGATCTCCACGCCCGGCAAATGCGAAGGCGATTCGATCAGACCGATATCGAGCGCATGTTCGGCTACGCGGGTCTCTATGGTTTCTGAATTCGCCACCGTCATGTGTGCCTGCACATGCGGGAACAGCGCCTTGAATTCACCCAGTATCTGCGGCAGAAAGAACTCCGCAATGGTGGTGCTCGCACCCAGCAGCAACGGACCGCTGATCGCCCCCGTCAACTCGCCGACACGGGTCTCGAGTTCCTCGGACAGCGTCAGGATTTTTTCAGCATAACCGAGCACGAGTTCGCCCGCAGGCGTCAGCTCGATGCGCCCGTGACTGCGCTCGAACAGACGCGCGTTGAGATGCTCTTCCAGCTGCTTGATCTGGAAGGTGACCGCCGGCTGCGTCATGAACAACTGCTCCGCAGCCTTGGTGAACGAGAGTTGCCGGGCAACGGCATGAAACACTTGCAGACGACGGTCAGCCATGGCGGGTGCCGGAATTATTCTGTGGGAAAGTAGGGATACTACCTGTTCAGACCGTGCCGAAAAAGCCGCAATCCCCGCGACGGGCGGTATAACTGCGCTGTGATAAGGTTCTCGGGATACCCTGGTGCATGACATGAATCCGAAATGGCGCGAACTTGATCTCGATGGCGGCGGCCTGCAGGCGGCCAATCTGCGGCTCGCCCGCGCGCTGCGCCGCCGCGCCGTGGCCTATGGCCTGATGCTGGCCTTTCCGCTGGGTGCCCATCGCTGGTACCTGGGCGAGACCCGCAGCGCCCCCCTGTTCCCCGCCCTCACCGCGGTTGCGATCGGCGCCTGGCTGGCAGGTTCCGGCGCACTCGCCCTGGTCGCGCTGGCGGCGCTGGCGGCGCTGCTCGGCTGGGACCTGTACACACTGGAGGATCGCATCGCGGCCGCGAACAAACGCCGGCGCATGGCGGTCTACCTGTCACAGGGCAAGGGCGCACCGGCAGGGTTCCAGGGCCGGTTTGGCGCTCATGACCCTGCCACGACGGCAGATCCGGGACACCGGCGGATGCCCACGCTGGCCGAGCAGGAGGCCCTGCTGCGCGAACTGGCCGCGGGCCGTAACAAGGACCCCGAAAAGCCGCCGTAATCCGTAATACCCCGGGAGAACTGTGGTATAAAGCCGCGGTTCCGGTAACGGTTGATTGACCCATGGCGCGCAAGTGCGCGCCCGGCAAAAAAAGGCTGAATGCCGCAATGCGGTAATTCAAGAGCACTGACCTTCTCGACATCACGCACCAGCCTTCAATCGACGGACACATGCCCTTAGGTTTCTACATCATCATGGCGGCGCAGTTTTTCTCGTCGCTCGCCGACAATGCGTTGCTGGTCGCCGCCATTGCACTGTTGATGCAGATGCATTCGCCGGACTGGATGACGCCGCTGCTGAAGTTTTTCTTCACGGTCTCCTACGTGCTGTTTGCGGCTTTCGTCGGCGCCTTCGCCGATTCGATGGCCAAGGGCCGCGTGATGTTCATCACCAACACCGTCAAGATCGTCGGCTGTGCACTGATGTTCTTCCATGAAATGTGGGAGATTCCGGGCGCGCCGGATTATCTGACCGTGCTGCTGGCCTATACCGTGGTCGGCGTCGGCGCCGCGGCCTATTCCCCGGCCAAGTACGGCATTCTCACTGAATACCTGCCGCACCATAAACTCGTCGTTGCCAATGGCTGGATCGAGGGTCTCACAGTCAGTTCGATCATCCTCGGCACGCTGCTCGGCGGCGTGCTGATCAGCGAAGTCGTCTCGGGCCGCCTGCTGGCAATGGACCTGCCGCATATTGACACCGGCGTGGACACACCAGCCGAAGCTGCCATTGCCATCATCATGCTGCTCTATGGCGTCGCCGCAATATTCAATTTATATATTCCAGACACCGGCGTCGATCACCGCCCGCCCAGCAAGAATCCCTGGTACCTGGTCAAGGAATTCGCGCACTGTGTGAAACTGCTGTGGACCGACAAGCTTGGCCAGATTTCGCTCGCCACGACCACGCTGTTCTGGGGCGCCGGCGCCACGCTGCAGTTCATTGTGCTGAAATGGGCCGAGGTCGCACTCGGTTACACGCTGTCGCAGGCCACCATACTGCAAGGCATCTGCGCCGTCGGCATAGGCGCCGGTTCGGTCATCGCCGCCAAACTGGTGCCGCTGAACCGCGCCGTCAATGTCGTACCCGTCGGCATCGCCATGGGTTTCATCGTCATCGCCATGAATTTCGCTACCTCACTGGCCGTTGCGATACCGTTGCTGATCCTGATCGGCGGCCTGGCCGGTTTCTTTGTCGTACCGATGAATGCCCTGCTGCAGCATCGCGGCCACATCCTGATGGGCGCGGGCCACTCCATCGCCGTACAGAACTTCAACGAAAACCTGTCGATTCTGGCGATGCTCGGACTCTACGCAATGCTGATCTGGCTGGATTTCTCGATCTACTGGGTCATCGCCATGTTCGGGCTGTTCGTCTCGCTGTCGATGATGCTGGTACGCAAACGTCACCTGCACAACGTGGCCAGCGGTCCGCTGCCGACCATTCCGACGGACGCGCACCACTAATCCCTCGGCCCGCCGCCGGCGGAACCCGGGCCCATTATTCCGGTCACACCTGTGACAGCGCGGCTCTGCCGGCGCTGCAGGCCGCGCGTACGTGCAGCGCGGCCTTTCATTTTTCCAGTTCAGAAAGGACATCCTGAATGCGCATATGCACAGCCATCCTTTTCCTTGCTCTCAGCGCATCCGCCAGCGCCGATGTGGTCGTCCTGCAGAATGGTGATCGTCTCACCGGGCAGGTCGTTCACAAACGTGACGCCATGCTGGTGTTCGCAGCCACTCACGCCGGAAAAGTCCGGATTCCGTGGATCCAGGTCAGTACGCTGACCACCGAAAAACCGGTCGCCGTGATGCTGCGCGATGCAACCGGCGTCACCCATGACACACTGACTGCAGCCGGTGACGGCCGCGTCCGGCTGCGTGACAGTGCACGCGAACTGCCGCTGAACACCATCGCCTATCTCAACCCGGGACCGGAGCAATCGGGCGTCGGCGTGTCCTACCGCGGCCGTGTCAGCCTCGCCGCATCCGATACCAGCGGCAACAGCGAAAGCCGCCGGATTTACGCCGACGCGGAACTCAGCGCGCGGGGCGGAGATTACCGCTACAACCTCGGCGCAAAAATCGACCGCCAGCAGGAAACCGGCCAGCAAACTGCCTCAAACTGGCGCACCAGCGGGAATTACGACTGGTTCCTGGATCCCCGCACCTTCCGTTATCTGCGCGGCTCCTTCGAGTACGACCGGTTCAAGGATATCGACCTGCGCACCACGGTCGGCGGCGGTTATGGCCTGCAACTCTTCGAGGATGACCGCACCAATGTTTCCGTTCGCGGCGGCATCGACTACGTGGTGGTCGAACGCACGATTGCGCCCGACGATGATTACCCTGCGCTGGGCTGGGGCCTGCGCGCATCACACCGGCTCGATGCCTACGACATCGAACTGTTCCATGAACAGGATGGTTACCTCAAACTGGTCGACGGCAACGGCGTCACGCTGCAGTCCCGCACCGGCCTGCGCGCGCCGATCGCGGCCGGCGTGAATGCGTCGATACAACTCAATCTGGATTGGGAAGAGAAGCCGGCCGCGGGGCGCAAGTCCACGGATTCGGTATTGCTGGTTGGCCTGGGTTACGCCTGGTAGCGTTGTTCACCATGAAAAAAGCCGCCTGCGGGCGGCTTTCTCCGTTGCTGCGTCTGCTCAGACCTGTTCGTACTTGAAGCGCTTCACCTTGGCCATGTTCGTGCCCTCGATGCGGATCAGGCTGGTCGGCCCTTCGCGCTTGGGCGAATGCAGATCGCCCTCGTTGTACACATGCGCTATGCCCGGCGTCAGCTTGTAGGTCCGCGTATGCTTGACCTTGCCCGGCTTGTCGGCACTGGCCGGCTCGAGCAACTGATAGTCACGCATTTCGGTTTCGCCACGCGCCTGCCCATAAATCGCCCACGAGTGGGCATGATCATGCGGCCCGCTGGTCTTCGCATCCGTATAGTCATGCGCGAGGATACAGAAACCGAACTCGGGGTCTTCATAAAGGATCTTGCGCTCGCCGACGCTGGAATCGACGTGCTTGTCGATGAACTCCCTGTCCTTGAGCACCTCCTGCAGCAACGCTGCAATCTTCTTGCGCCCCGCCGGTCCCGGTTCGGCTTTGACGAAATCGTGGCATTTGGCGGCAAATTGTTCCAGCGTGTGGCCCATGGCGACGCTCCTCTCAGATTGTGGCATTCATATTTCATTGTGCCGCAAATGCCACCGCATTGAAAAGTGGCAATCCGGTGCAAGTTTTCCGCAAAAACCCTGTCGCCGCATTGTGGTCTCCCGGCCTCAGCCGTCCCCGCTTGCGCGCCGGTATAGCTGCAGGTAAACGTCCCGCGCCAGCGGCGATTGCCGGCATACCGCCAGCATCTCATCCAGATGCGGCGGCGAACTGATTCCGGCCAGGCTCACGCCGAGCCCCGGCGTCGAGCGATTGAACTGCAGCGCACATTGCGCCTCATTCCAGTCGGAGGGACATACGGCGCGCAGAGAATCGGCACATTGCTCCGCCAGCACGCCCTTGGCGAGCCCGTGACTGCCCATGACGAATATTTTCAGCTGGTGCGCCGCCTGCAAGGTCGAGGCGACATTGCCCTGTCCGGTGGCCTGGCTGAAACGCGTAAAGCCTTCATTCATGATCTGGTTGTAGGGCAGCTGCACCAGGCGGAAGTGATGGCGTGCACCGTCCCGCTGCACCAGACGCGCGGCATTCTCGGCCAGCGCCAGCAGCGAGGTCAGTGATTGAAACAGCGAATCGTCGGTCTCCGCACGGAGTCCGGCAAAAGTCGAGATACCGTAGCTGCGGATCTTGTCCTGACGTACCGCCTGCTCCAGCGCGGCAAATACGGTCTGCAGACGGCGGTTGAGCTCTTCCTTGCCCAGCCGCGGTATGTGCACTTCCGGCTGGTCGATCAGAAACGCATCCAGCGTCGCCAGCCCCAGCGCCTCGCGCAACTCGTCGATCTGTGCCGCGATGTAGCCGGGTGCGAGACAATGCACCCCCGTCAGGTCGTCGCGGGTGCCCAGTCCCTTGCGCGCGACTGTCGCGTCAAACCACGCATCAAGATCCGCCGGCGGCCCGTCATCAAAACGCAAGAACCCGCCCTTGCCGACGACATAAAACTGTTCGCGCGCAATGCCTGCAGCCAATGCACGGCGCAATCCATCGCCCGCGGCACGCATGGAGCGGCCATAACGGTAATGCGCGGCGGTATCGATGACGTTGATGCCGCCGCGCAGCGCCCGCTCGATGATGTCCGCGTACGCCGCGTCGACCGCGTCCGTCGCCACGCCGGGAAAGGTGCCTATGCCCAGCGACGACAGCTGCAGATGCTGATTGAGAAAATCGCTGTAATGTCCCGGCGCGCAAGAGGCGCCGATGGTACGCGCGTAAGCCTCGGTGCCGGGCCGCGTGGCGCTGCCGGCGGTCAGCCTCGCCGACGGTGCGGAATCACGCACCGACCGGCGTGATGCTGTACTCGACGACCGAGGCGACGCCCTGCAGGCGGTCGGACAGCGCCTTCAGCACATGCGGATTCAGGGTCTTGATCCCCATGCGATATTCAAACATGCGGCCCTCTTCGGTCAGCACGAACGTCAGGTTGGCGATCGAAAACCCCAGTTCCTTGCCCATCTCGCGCAGCACCTCTTCGCTCATGATCTCGGCACGCCGGAACTTGACATGGAACTGGGCGTAAGACTCGGTCGTCATCCGGCTTTCAATCCAGCGGAAGGATGACAGCGTGCCCAATGTCGCCGCGACCGCGAGCAGTGCCGGCATGTTGAAACCGATGCCGAACAGAATGCCGATCGCCGCCGTTACCCAGATCGACGCGGCCGTGGTCAGACCGCGCACCGACAGGCCTTCGCGCATGATCACACCCGCGCCGAGAAAACCAATGCCGGTCATGATGCCCTGCGCCATGCGCGTGGGATCAACAACGACGCGCGATTCGCCGTGCGGGGAAAACCACTGTCCTTCATACACCGTCACCAGCATCAGCAGCGCCGACGACAGGCACACGAGGGTGTGCGTGCGAAAGCCCGCGGGACGACCGTGGTAGCTGCGCTCCAGGCCGATCAGACCGCCGGCCGCTATCGCCGCAGCCAGCCGGATGATGATTTCCAGCAACTCGTTGCTCGCCATAAGTCTCCCGTCCCCCTCTTTATACGCCGACTGCGCCGCTACCGGCGAAGCCGCAGGTAAATTTCGGGCAGCTTGTTGGGCAGACTGTTGATGTGGTCCAGCACCAGGTAATGCCCCGGCCCGAAAATCTGCGGCAGGTACTGGTTGGCCATGGTGTCAACGGTGATGCAGAACGGATGCACGCCCTTGGCCACGGCCTCCTTCACCGCCATGCGAGTGTCTTCGTGCAGATAACGCCGGTCACCGCCGTCGTCGTAATCCTCAGGCCGGCCGTCCGAGAGCAGCAACAGCAGGCGACGGCGGCTTTCGACGCCCTCAAAACCCGCGGTGGCATGGCGTATCGCCGCACCCATGCGCGTCGCCAGCCGTCCCGACATGCCGCCAATCTGCGCGCGGATGTCCTCGGACAGCGTCTCGTCGAAATTCTTGAGCATGTAATAGCTGACGTTGTCACGGTACTTCGAGCAGAAACCCGCGATCGAATAGGCGTCGCCGACCTCCTCCATACTCTCGGCAAACAGCAGCACGCCGGCACGCACGCGGTCGACCAGCCGGCCGCCGCCCTCGGGCAGATGCTGCATGATCGACGTCGACATGTCCGCCAGCAGGGTCACTGCGACCTCGCGCTGGCGGATCTCGCGGCGCTTGTAGATATTCGGCCGCGGCGACTGCCCGGCGCGCTTCTCCGCGACATAACTTACGACGGCGTTCAAATCCATGTCATCGCCGTCGAGCTGCTGCGTCAATGGCGCGGTGCGCGTCGGCTTCTGCGACTGGATCGCTTTCTTCAGCCGTTTCAGCGCCACCGCGTACTGTTTCATCAGCCGGTTAGTCTCGCCCATGTTTGATTCGGCGAGCCGTTTCTCCTGCACCCAGCTCCAGTTGCGCTTGTAGCGCGATTCGCGGTAATCCCACTCCGGATACGGAATGCCCTTGTCGCTGCTGCCCTGGTTGGCACCTTCCTTGTCGCTCTGGCTCGAAGCGCGCGCCGACTGGCCGGACGAATCGCCGTAACTCGGCATTTCCTTCTTCTCGCCGTCCCCCTGCTCGTCGCCCGAGTCGGCATTCTTCGGCGCCTCGGTTTCCTCGCCGCCCTCTTCCTGCTGCTGGCTGTTCTGCTCGGCGCCGGGCTGTGACTGGTCCTGATCGTCGTCGCTTTCCTGCGGGTGCGCCATGCGCGCGGCATTCGGGCTGCGCCCCGGCAGGTACGCCGCATAGAACGCTTCAAGGTCGGTCACCGGCGGCAGGTTCGTCGTGCGGTGGATCTCGGCGGCAATGCGGTACGCCGTGGCCACCGTGGCGTCGTGCGCGAACAGCGGCGTAAACCGCTCGTCCGCAGCAGCTCCTTCGCGATGCGCCAGCGCCGCCTCCACGCTCGCGAGCGCCAGGTCGTAGTAAGACTGCGTTTCCGGGTGGCGTACGCCAAGTCCGTGCGCAGCATTGCACAGGCGCCGCAGATAGTTGGGCACGTTGTCCTGCACGCGGTTGTCAATGCGCAGATCTTCACACAAATCGAAAATCAGCTGAAACCGCAGTGCATCGTCGCCGAAACGCACGAACAGCGGTGCCCACGACACCGGGCCTTTTTCCGGGAATTCGATGTGCGCTTCGGCAAACATCTCCTGCATCGCCGCGCGGCTGAAGGTGCGGTAATACATGTGCCC
>JBFKCU010000012.1:0-18991 GCA_041620115.1 Burkholderiales bacterium
AAGCGAATGCCAAGAACCTTTCCTACGGATCGGGCGGATTCGGCTCGACGCCGCATATGGCCGGTGAACTGTTCAATTCGTCGCTCAAGGTGCGGGTCACGCACGTTCCTTACAAGGGCGAGAACCCGGGCGTCGCCGACCTGCTGGGCGGGCAGATTCCCTATATGTTCTCGAATTTCCCGGTGGTCTTTCCCCACGTCCAGGCCGGCAAGCTGCGCGCGATGGCCATCACCAGCCCCAAGCGCTCGCCGCTGGCGCCGGAATTCCCGACCGTAGCCGAGTCCGGCATACCGGGCTTTGATACCGCGACATGGAGCGGACTCTACGTGCCCGC
This sequence comes from Burkholderiales bacterium, assembly GCA_041620115.1. Lineage (GTDB taxonomy): Bacteria > Pseudomonadota > Gammaproteobacteria > Burkholderiales > SG8-41. The sequence continues at coordinate 335 of JBFKCU010000012.1, forward strand.
AGCGACGCCGCGAGACATCATCCAGCGCGTGCACGCCGCTATTGCCAAGATCCAGAATGCGCCGGAATTCAAGAAACGCATGCTCGAGCAGGGTATAGACCAGAGCGACGCTGATACGCCGGAGAAACATGCCGCCTTCGTGCAGGCCGAAATCGCCCGCTGGGGCAAAGTCATCCGCGAGGCCGGCGTCAAGGTGGAGTAGCGCTACAGCGGCTCAGGGATCGCCAAGCCTTCCTGCTCGCAGGAGTTCGCGACATCGCTGACGGTCACGCGACGCATGTCGCGGACGGCGCGCAGATCGTCAAAATCCGTGCCGCGGTGCATGGTGCAGCGGTTGTCCCACATGACCAACTCGTGCGGGCGCCAGCGGTGCCGATAAATGAACTGCGGCTGCGTGACATGGGCAATCAGTTCATCGATCAGCGCCCGGCCCTCGGCATCCGGCATGCCCCAGATCCGCCCCGCATGTGACGCCACATAAAGTGACTTGCGGCCATTCTGCGGGATGGTGCGCACCAGCACCTGGGGCACCGGCGGCAGGCGCTGCTGCTCTTCTTCAGTGAAGTCCATGAAACCGCTGCGCCGGCGCGAAGTCGCGATCCAGTGCTCGACCACCAGCCCCCGCAGTTTCTCTTTCATCGGCTCGGTCAGGGCATCATAAGCCGCGCGCTGGTCTGCAAACTCCGTGCGTCCGCCGATCGGGGCCACCGTTTCCGCATACAGCAGCGAACAGATGCTCGGCAAGCGCTTGAACGAACTATCGGTGTGCCAGAGCTTGTTGCCCGCTTTGTACATGCGCTGCCGGCTGGTTTCGCCCCATATCTTGCCATCGGCAGACAGGTTGGAAATGTCGGAAAACGCGCCGTCGAAACGCGAAGGTGTCGCTTTCGGATCCAGCGTCCGGTCCCGCTCAATCGGTCCGAAGTGCGCAGCGAACGCCAGCTGCTGATCCTGCGTCAGTTGCTGTTGCGGGAATACCAGCACGGCATATTTCCAGAAAGCTTCCTTGATCGCTTCCAACTCAGCGGCCGCCAGCGGCTTCGCCAAGTCGACATCACCGATCTCGGCGGCAAAATCCGGCATGACCGGATAAATACTGATGCGCATACGACGCTCCCTTCAATCAACCTGGACAACCGTCGCACATTATCGCCGGTTTGCCGGCCTTGCGAATGCGGCGCCCGGCGCGATGATGCGGCCCGCGCGCCAACCGGCTCAGGCTCTCACCACCGCCAGTATTCCGGCGCCGTACCGCTCGAGCTTTTTCGCCCCAATGCCGCTGATTTCGCCCAGCGCATCCAAGTCAACCGGACGGGCGGCGGCAATCTCCGCCAGCGTTTTGTCGTGGAAGATCACGAATGCAGGGACTGCCTGCGACCGCGCCTGTTCCATGCGCCATGCCTTGAGTTTTTCAAGCAGCCCGGCATCGGCAGCGGGCAGCGCCATGGCGACACGTCGTGATCTGGCGGATCGGGCCTTGCGCGGCAGCACACTGCGCATGTCTACGCGCTGCTCGCCCTTCAACACCGGCCGGCTGGCCTCGGTCAGGCGCAGCGCCCCATAGGACTCATGATCGGGGCGGATATAACCCAGCGCTGCCAGCTGCCGGAACACATTGCGCCAGGCCTGCTCATCCAGGTCGGCGCCGGCGCCAAATACATTCAGCTTGTCATGATCCCATTGGCTGATGCGATCCGTGGCATGCCCCCTCAGTACATCGATCAGGTGCATCGCACCAAAGCGCTGCCCGGTACGATAGACACATGACAGCGCCTTGCGCGCGGCTTCGGTGGCATCCCAGGTTTTCGGCGGCTCGATGCAGGTATCGCAATTCCCGCACGGCGTACTGACTTCGCCGAAATAGTCGAGCAATCGCACGCGCCGGCAGCCTGCCGTTTCACACAATCCCAGCAGCGCATCGAGCTTGGCTGCCGAGACGCGCCGGTAGTCTTCGCTGCCTTCGGACTGATCGATCATGCGCCGCTGCTGTACGACGTCGCCCAGTCCGTATGCCATCCACGCATCGGCGGGCGCACCGTCACGACCGGCGCGGCCGGTCTCCTGGTAATAGCCCTCTATGCTTTTCGGCAGATCAAGGTGGGCAACAAAACGCACATCGGGCTTGTCGATGCCCATGCCGAAAGCGATGGTGGCGACCACCACGATGCCGTCCTCGCGCTGGAAGCGATTCTGGTTCGCGGCACGCGCGGCGGTGTCCATGCCCGCATGGTAAGGCAGCGCACTTACGCCATGGCTGACAAGCCAGGCTGCGGTCTCATCAACCTTTCTGCGTGACAGGCAGTACACGATGCCGGCATCGCCATCATGTTCGTCACGGATGAAGCGCAATAACTGGTTGCGCGCATCCTGCTTGTCGACGATGGTGTAACGGATATTGGGCCGGTCGAAACTGGAAATGAAAACCCGCGCGTCGTCGAGAGCCAGTCGGCGGATGATTTCCGTGCGGGTCTGCGGATCGGCCGTGGCCGTCAGCGCAATGCGCGGCACATCGGGAAAGCGTTCATGTAACAGCGAGAGCTGCAGATACTCCGGGCGGAAGTCGTGTCCCCACTGAGACACGCAGTGCGCCTCGTCGATCGCAAACAACGCGATCTTCGCGTTCTCCAGACAATCGAGCATGCGCGGCATCACCAGCCGTTCGGGTGCGACGTACAGCAGATCCAGCTCGCCGGCGCGTAATGCCCGCTCGCACGCATGGACGGCACGGCCGTCGAGCGTTGAATTGAGAAACGACGCACGCACACCCAGTTGTCTCAGCGCAGCCACCTGGTCCTGCATCAGCGCGATCAATGGTGACACCACCAGCGTGGTGCCCTCCCGCAGCAATGCCGGCAACTGGAAACACAGCGATTTGCCGCCGCCGGTGGGCATCAGCACCAGCGCATCACCGCCGCCGGCGACATGCCTGACGATATCCTCCTGGGCACCGCGAAAAGCCGGATGGCCGAATACCGTGCTGAGCAGTTGCAGCGGCCGTGGATCGACGGCGCCGATCATGGCCGCGCTGCCGGCATTGACTCAGGGTATGGCGGGTGCCGCCATGCGCTGCAAAGATATACTAAAATATACTTAATAATCAATTACTTATTTAACTTTTCCGCTCTGCTCGGCCCTTGCGGGAGCGGCCGGCCAGCTGCTGCAGTTCCCGGTACAGACCATCGGCAATGGTCAGCCCTTCGGTCTGCGCCCGCACGGCTGCCAGTTGCCGACGCGCGCCCGGCAGGCGCACGCCTTCGTCGGCGAGCATGCCACGGACCATGTCGTCGATGCGCGCGTAATAACTGCCAGCGCCGGCCAGCGCCTCGGGATTGATCGCGATGATGGCATGACCGATGCGCGGCTTGTTGCCCGGCTCGAAGTAGGAATCGTTCTCGTGACTCAAAGCCGCACCGGTCAGCGCCACGCACAGCGCTTCGACCATCAGCGCCAGCGCCGTGCCCTTGACCCCACCGATGGCCGTGAGGCTGCCGGTCAGCGCAGCCTGCGCATCCGTCGTTGGGTTGCCGTCCTTGTCCACGGCCCAGCCCGGCGGAATCGGTTTCCCCTCCTTGGCCATCAGCATGATCTTGCCGCGCGTCACCTCGGTCAGCGACAGGTCGATGACAATGGGTGCGCCCCCCTGCCGCGGGAAAACAGCGGCAACTGGATTGGTGCCGAAAAATGCTCTCCGGCCGTTCCAGGCATTGATCGCCGCCGGCGAATTGGTGAACGCCAGTCCGGCCATGCCTGCCGTTGCAACCGGCGCGAGATGATACGCAGCAGCACCGAAATGATGACTATTGGTCACGCCGGCAAATGAAACGCCGTAACGCTGCGCGCGTTTGATTGCCTCACTCACCGCCAGCGCTGCCGCCGGAAATGCGAGACCGCCGCCAGCATCGATCAGGCAGGTCGCACCGACGCGTTTGACAACCTTCGGTTTGGCCTTGCCGTCAACACGACCCTCGCGCAGGTGCTGTGCATATAACGCCACGCGCGACAGTCCGTGGCCCGACAGGCCCTCAGCCTCCGCTGCGACCAGCGCCTGTGCGGTCGCAACCGCCATGGCTTTGCCGGCACCTGCGCGCTTCAATGCGCGCATTGCCAGCAGTGTCAGCTCATCCAGGGCAAGTGTCGGCATCAGTGCGGGAGAAGATTAATCAAGGCGCGTGCCGGAGGCCTTCGCGACTTCGCCCCACATCACGGTTTCCTGTTTCACGAACGCGGCAAACTCGGCGGCGGAATTACCGCCGGGTTCGGCGCCCGACGCAATGATGCGTTTCGTCGCCTCCGGCGATTTCACCGCACTGACCCAGGCCTGATTCAGCTTGTCGAGCACGGGCTGCGGTGTCCTGGCCGGCGCGAACAGGCCGTTCCACTGCATTGCCAGATGCCCGGGCACTCCGGCTTCGATCATCGTCGGCACGTCGGGAGCCACAGCCGCGCGTTTGGGTGCGGCCACGCCCAAGCCACGCAGTTTCTTGTCTTCAAAGTGACGAACTGCAACCGGCAGAACCACAAACGCCGCCTGCGCCTCCCCGGTCAGGACCGCGACCGTCTGCGGTGCGGCGCCTTTATAAGGCAGATGCGTAATGCGGGTTCCCGTCTTGAGGCGCAACATTTCCATCGCCATGTGCGACATCGTGCCCGCACCGGACGACGCATAGTCGAGCGCATTGGGTTTCGATTTTGCAAGCACCACCAGTTCCTTCACCGTTTTGACGGGCAAGGCCGGGTGTACCACCAGCGAAAAGGGATATTGCGATGCCAGCGATATGGGCACCAGATCCCGGCTCGGGTCGTAGGACAGCTTGCTGAACACGCCCGGGCTGATGGCCAGAGAGGAATTGCCGAACAGCAGGGTGTATCCGTCCGGCGGCGCCTTGGCCGTCAGCTCTGCGGCGATATTGCCGCTGGCGCCGGCGCGATTGTCAACGAGGACCTGCTGTCCCAGCGCTTCAGAGAATTTCTGCGCGACGATGCGCGCAATCGTGTCACTGCCGCCGCCCGGCGGGAAAGGCACCAGCATGCGCACCGCCTTGGTCGGATAGGCCTGGGCCCACGCCGCACCCGACAACGCGACAGCGCCGCAGACCGCTGCCAATGCCAGCGCCATGCGACCGGCGCTCTGGTTCGTATGCGTCATGAAACTCCCTCCTGATGATTGTTATTCGGCGGAAAGGGCGAGTGTCCTCCCGTCCGGGGGACAAATCAATCAATGGATGCGTTGGTCACGCGGCGTTCAGCAGCGATTCTCCGGGTTTCACCCGGGTGAAACGGACCGGGCGGGTTTCAATTTCAAACCGCTCATCTTTCATGCTGACGCAGGTGTAACGCGAGTTTTCCAGGTCGCGCACATCCGGAAAATCGGTACGGAAATGCGCGCCGCGTGAATCTTCGCGCGCCATCGCGGCAAAACGGATCGACTGTGACACCAGGACCAGGTTCTTCAGGTTCATCCAGTCATGCCAGGTCAGGTTGAACGCCAGCGAAGCGCCGTCGACGCCGGTGGCATCAAGCTGTGCATCGAGCTCCTCCAGCAGTCCGGAAGCACGCGTCAGCGATGCGCTGTCGCGGATGATGCCGACATCGTCCCACATCACGTTGTAGAGCTGCTCGCGGATCGCGTTGATGTCCGGGCCGCGGCCGTCACCACGTCGGTTGAGCGGTGCGCGGCAGCGCGCGACAGCAGCATCGATCGCCTCCCGGTCGGGTTCGCGGAACGCGCCGTTGGCCTTGACCCAGCCGGGCATCACGTCGCCGGCAATGCCCCCGAAAACCGTGGAGTTGGCGACACCGTTGCCGCCCAGGCGGTTGGCGCCATGCACGCCACCGGAGTCTTCGCCGGCGACGAACAGCCCCGGCAGCTCAGTGGTGCAATCCGTCTTGAACGCCACGCCGCCCATCATGTAATGCGCGGTGGGAACAACGTCGACGAGGCCACCGACCAGATCGAAGCCGCAGTCGGCACAGCGTTCGACCATGCCCTTGAATTCCTTGCGTACCATCACCGGGTCGAGATGGCGCATGGTGATATAAAGCCCGCCATGCCTGTTGGTCCGTCCGGCACGCATTTCCTCATACATGCCGCGGCTGACGATGTCGCGCGTCGCCCGCTCATTGCGGGAGTCATAGTGATGCATGAAGCGCTCGCCGGCACCGTTCAGCAACTGGCCGCCGGCGCCGCGCAGGCCTTCCTCGATGATCGTGCCGGTAATGCGGGTATCGGCGCCGGCGATCAGGCCGGTCGGGTGAAACTGTACCATTTCCATGTCACGCAGCACGAGCCCGCTGCGCAATGCCATCGCCATGCCGTCACAGCTCTTGTCGCCGCTGGGCGTGTGGTACTTGTACATGGTCGGGCCACCGCCGGTGCCCAGCAGCACCGCCTGTGCCTGCACGAACACGAATTCGCCGGTGCGGATATCGATCATCACGACGCCCGAGATCGCATCACCCGATTTGCTCTTGATGAATTCGACGGCGCGATGCTCCTCCAGCCGCTTGATGCCGCGCGCCCACACCTGCTCGGCAAGGCGGTTGATGATTTCAATGCCGGTCAGGTCGCCTTTGTGCACGGTGCGGTCGAACGTCTGCCCGGCAAAGGCCTTCTGGTGGATGGTCCCATCGGGATTGCGGTCAAAAAAACAGCCGAGTTCGTTCTCGAGTTCATGGATGCGCTCGACGGCGGTTTCGACAAGCGTCCATGCCAGATCCTGATCGGGCAGCCATTTGCCACCCTCAATGGTATCCATGAAATGGCGCTCTACCGAGTCCCCGCTTGCCAGCGCGACGTTATAGCCGCCCTGCACCATGCGCGTGCAGCCGCTTTTGCCAAGCAGCCCCTTCACGGCAACCGTGATGGACAGCTCGGGGTTATGCTGATGCGCATGCAGCGCAGCGAACAGGCCGGCACCGCCGGAGCCGAGAATCAGAATATCGGTCTTGATGGTTTTCATGCGTTCTTAATTCCTGACACCGAGGGCCGCGAGCACCCCCGCGCGCTTGTCCTTGGCCGATGCGTTGACCGCGGTGTAGAGGCTGCCGCCATGTGAGTCCATCGCCACCAGCAGCGGACCGAAGTTCCTGATGCGGAACTTCCACAGGGATTCGGGATTGAGGTCATCGAGATCGACTTCCTCGATCTGTTCGATCCAGGTGGTCTCCAGCGCCGCGGTGCCGCCGATGATGGCAAGGTAAACGCCGCCCAGGTCGCTGAACGCCTTGGCCGAAGCCGCGAACAGCCCGCCTTTGCCAATGATGATGCGCACGCCGTATTGCTCCATCAGCGGCCGCGTGAAGCGCTCCATGCGCGCGCTGGTGGTCGTGCCGATGCAGATCGGCGCGTAGCCTGACGGATGCTCTTTGGTTTCGCCGACCCACTTGACGTTGGGCGCGGTGTGGATGACCGCATGGCCCTTCAGGTCGAAACGCGTCTTGCGGCCATGGTCAAACATGTGAATCTGCGTGGCATCGCGGATGCCGTAGAGCGTCTGCTGCAGCGTGACCGTGTCGTTGATGCGCAGCTGGCGCACCTGCTCCTCGGTTACCGGCATGTTGAGTTCGTAATGAGCCATGTCAGTACCCGTACCCCACGCCCTCGGGCGTGAATGTCGCGCGGGCACGCCGCGCCGAATGGCACTGCATGTTGACCGCGACTGGATTCATCGTGATATGCGTAGCCGCCGTTTCAACATGCACCGCAAAAGCCGTGGAATCGCCGCCCAGACCCTGCGCGCCGACGCCGAGCTGGTTGACCACCTTGCTCAGTTCCGCCTCCAGCTTCGCGCCCTCGGGATCGGTGCATTTGCTGCCCAGCGGCCGCGTCGCAGCAACCTTCGACAGGTGTACGCACAGGTCCGCCGTGCCGCCGACACCGACGCCGACAATCACCGGCGGACAGCTCTTGCCGCCGGCCTCGAGCACGCAATCAATGACAAAAGTCTTGATCGCATCAATGCCTTCAGCGGGAATCGCCATCTTCAGCCAGGAGTTGTTTTCGGAGCCCGAGCCTTTCGGAATCATCTCGATCGCCAGGGTGTCCGACTCCGGCACGAAGTCGATGTTGATCACCGGCACCTGCCGGCCACAGGACGTGTGCTCGTTCTTGCGCGTGGTCGGGTGCACCACCGACGAGCGCAGGGGATGTTCCTTGGTCGCGCGCTCACAACCCTTGATGATCGCCTGCTTCAGCGCATAACCGTCCACATCGATGTTGCTGCCGATGCTGACGTTGTAAATCGGTATCCCGGTGTCCTGGCACAGCAGGTTGTTGGTTTCTTCGGCCACGGTGATGTTGCGGATCATCGTGCCGAGGATGGCCTTGCCGGTGGCATCCGACTCGCGGCTATCGAGCTGCTTGAAGCCCTGCTTGATGTCGGGCGGCAGCATCTTCAGCGCGCGGATATAAAGTTCCTTGCACGCCTCTTCGACCTGTTTGGGATCAACTCTCACGGGCACACCTCACATAATCAAATAACCGTCGTACCGGCCGGATCAAATTCCATGACACGCGCCGGCACGACGAAACAGCATCAATTCACCTGCAACTTGCGTTCCTGGATGATCTTCACCCAGCGACTGCTTTCTTCCTTGATCGCCTTCGCAAACTCATCCGGCGTATTGCCTACCGGCGCCATGCCCAGGTCCTCGAACCGTTTGGCGATCGCGGCGTCCTTCAGTGCCGCAACCGTGTCCTGGTGGATCTTGGCGATCACGGCCTTGGGCGTTCCCGCCGGCACCATGAAGCCGAACCAGCCCAGGTTCTCGAATCCGGGCAGCGTCTCGGCAACCGCCGGCACGTCCGGCAACTGCTTCGACCGCTCCTTGCTGGTCACCGCGATTGCACGCAGTTTGCCCGACCGCACGAAGTTGATCGCCGCCGAAAGATTGGGGGTCACAAACTGGATCTGGCCGCCGATCAGGTCGCTGACGGCGGGCGCCTCGCCCTTGTACGGGATATGCACCACGTCAATACCTGCGGTATAGATGAAATTCTCCCCCGCCAGGTGAGTCTGCGTGCCGATGCCGGCTGAACCGAAAGTAATGCCTTTCGGCTTTGCTTTCGCCATTGCAATCAGGTCTTTCACGGTCTTCGCCGCAAAACTCGGATTGACGGTAATCGCCTGCGGACCGCTGGCCACATTGGTCACCGCCACAAGGTCTTTGGCTGCGTCATACGACAACTTCTTGTACATGTGTGGATTGGCCGTGACGATGGAACCCGAGGTCATGAACAGCGTATAGCCGTCGGCGGGCGACTTGGCCGCGAGATCAGCGCCGATGTTGCCGCCGGCACCCGCGCGATTATCGACCACGATGGTCTGGCCCCAGGTTTCTGTCAGCTTCTGTGCCACCACGCGCGTAACGATGTCGGTTGCACCACCCGCTGAGAAGGGCACGATGACCCGCACCGGCTTCGTCGGAAAGTTCTGGGCGGCAACCGCACTTGATGCAAGCAATGCCCCTGCCATCAACATCCATTTTGCCTGACGCATCTTTTTCTCCTCGTTGGTATTAACAGTCTGTGACAATCTGAAAATCAAAAATACTCCGTTGCGTGCAGCATCCAACACCCATATTCATTACAGCCCCAGCGCATCCGCTGCGAGTTTGCGTAGTTCCCGGCTCATTTTCCCGCGCACCGCCCGATACGCCGGTTTATTGGCCACATTGACCAGTTCATACGGATCGCGGCCAAGATCATACAACTCGTCGAGTTCGCCATTACGCGCACGATTGACCCAGTGGATGTACTTGTACCGGTCCGTGCGCACCGCCTTGTAAGTCATGTTCACCAGCCACGGATAGGCATTCTCCGCCCAGTATTCGATGAACAGCGACTTGCGCCAGCCGGCGCGTTTACCCTTCAGCAACGGCAGCAGCGAACGGCCCTGCACATGCGCACCTGCCTTGCCGCCGCCGATTTCGATCAGGGTCGGCGCCAGGTCCTGCAGGATCACCAGATTACTGTTGCGTGATCCGGCCTTGATCATTTTCGGATAACGGATGGTCAGCGGGGAGCGGATGCCTTCTTCGTAGGCAAAGCGGCGCTCGGGGCCGATGCCGTGTTCGCCGAAGAAATAGCCGTTGTCACCGAGAAACAGGATCATCGTGTTATCGAGCTCGCCGGTTTCCTCCAGCGCCTTGAAGATCATGCCGACACCTTCGTCGACTGCCGCCATCATCGCGGCGCGCAGCCGGATCTCTTCCTGTTTGCCGGAATGAATGGCGTCGTGCATGACCTTGGATGCCGGCGACTTGCGCAACGCGACGGCTTCGGCCCACGCCGGCTTGTGCTTGAGAAATTCCGCTGGTTTCTGCATGTTCGGCTTCTTCGGGAACACACATCCTTTGTAGAGGTTCTCGTGGCGCTTCGCCGGTCGATAACCGTCCATGCGGAACGAGCCGTCGGCGGCCTGCTCGGCATCCGGATGCACTGCCTTGTGCGCAAACCACAGCGACCAGGGTTTATTACTCTTGCTCTTGCCTTTGCGCCTGATCCAGTTTACCGCCATCGTGTTCATGATGTCGGTGACATAACCTTTGTGCTGAACGTATTTGCCGTTCTCGTTCAGCTTCGGGTTGTAGAGATTGCCGTGACCGTCATAGGCCACCCAGAAGTCATACCCGGGCCGGGGCTTGCCATCGTTGCCCATGTGCCACTTGCCGATGTGCGCGGTCTCGTAACCGAGCTTCTGCAGTTCAAGGTGATAATTCGGCAGGCGATGGCTGGCGAGGTCGCGGGCCACGTTGTCGATGATGCCATGGCGGCTCGCGTACTGCCCGGTCAGTATCGAAGCGCGGTTGGGCGAGCAGATCGGAGTGGTGTGGAAAGCCCGCTCGAACAGCATGCCTTCATGGGCAATGCGGTCGATGTGCGGCGTTTTCATGTAAGGGTGACCGCCGGCGCCGAATTCATCGAAACGCAGATCATCGACGAGGATGACCAGCAGGTTTGGCTTGGTTTTTTTCGACCGCTTTTTCATAACCGCGACTCCCGGGTGCTTCGTAGTGATCAGACCAGATTGAGCATGAACGCCAGCCCTGCAACCAGCGACACGCCGGCGGCAGTCGCCAGCAGCGTCTTCTGCCATTCACGCCATTCGAGAAACTCCAGCGCCAGCAGGCGCACGCCGCCGGCCATGTGCGCCGCCAGCAGCAGCACCAGCCCGGTTTCGGCAAATTTCACCAGCGGCTGCTCGGTCCAGCGCAGAAAACCGTCCAGGGCCGCCGCCCCGTGCAGGGCCTGACCCAGCGCCCAGAAATGCAGCGGCAGGAACAGTGCAAGCAGCACCCCCGACAAACGATGCACGATGAACGCCCAGTACGCGGGATGATTGCGCGCGCGAAAATCGTTCTTCATGCGCCGCCCCCACTGAATACACCGATTACCGCGCGCATGCCCCATAGCGCGAGTGCAAGGCCAATGACACCGGTCAGCAGATCAAGTCCGCGTCCGCGCCAGTTCAGCATTTCACTGATGATCGTACGCAGGCCAATCGGTGCGTGCACGGCCACTGCCGCGACGAACAGGGTGTAGAACGCAAACCAACCGGCGCTGCCCTGGGTGCGACCCAGTATTTCCGCGGCGCTCAGGCCGCTGCGCACCGCGTAGATCATCGTTATCAGATGCACGATCACGCACACCGCCAGCACCATCGCGCTGATGCGCTGCGCACCCCATAGGAGTACCTGGGTACGCGGGCTGGTCACGCGTGCCTGCCCGGAACAAAATTTATTAAGTAATTGATTTTATTCATTATTTTATATTTCTCCTGCCAATGTTGCGCTGAGTACCGCACGCTTCAGACCGGCAATGCCAGCCGTTGGCGACAATGCCTTCGGACAGCGCTCGGTGCAGTTCAAATGCGTATGGCAGGCATGGCAACCCGCGTCACCGGCAACGGCGGCCAGCCGTTCGGTCCGCGCGGTATCGCGCACATCATTGACCAGGGTCCAGGCGCGATTGAGCGCCGCGGGACCGAGATAGTCCTTGTTCCAGGTGACGACATCGCAGGCGCTGTAGCAAACGCCGCAACCGATACACTCGATGCCCGCATCGACACGCTTGCGTTCCTTCGACTGCGGTTCGACACGGGCAAATCCGTCCTTGCGCGTGGCACTGCCGGTAAAGCTGCCGCGCGCGCGTGCCCATTTGTCGAAAAACTCCTGCATGTCGGTGACCAGATCCTTGATCACCGGCAGGTTGCGCAGCGGCGCGATCTCCAACTTGTTGTCCGCGGCAACTTTCGACACATGCGTCCGACAGGTCCAGCGCGACACCCCGTTGACCGTCATCGCGCAGGAGCCGCAGACCCCGACGCGACAGGCAAACCGGTACGCCAGCGACGGATCGCATTTGCGCTGCACGTAGGTGACCACGTCGAGCACCGTCTGGCTCTCCTGTCGCGGCACCTCAAAATCCTGAAAACCGCCGGCTTCATCGCCGCGCCAGATTCTGACTTGAATGTTTTCCATGAACTGATTCCTAGTGAGCCGCCGTCGCGGCAGGCGCGCCCGTGGTCACGGTCGGCGCGGCCAGCCGCTGGATCATCACATTGATGCAGGCCGGCTTGCCGCTGGCCAATGCGCGCTGCAGCGCCGGTCCCAGATCCGCGGCACGGGTAACCAATTCGCCGTGACCGCCCAGTGCCGCCACCGCCAGATCATACCGCGTGCCCAGCAATTCGCAGCTGTGGGCGCGGTCCTTGCCATAGGTGCGCAACTGGATCTGATGTTCGGCGTTCCAGCAGGCATCGTTGCCGACGACCACGATCAACGGCAGATCAGCTCGCACCGCCGTGTCGAATTCCATCAAATGAAAACCAAACGCTCCGTCTCCCATCATCGCGATGACGGGTGCCGCGGGTCGGGCCATGCGCGCCGCCAAGGCAAACGGTACCGCGCTGCCAATCGATCCACCCGGACCATTGATGATGCGCGCCGGTGCACTGACGCAAGCCTGCGCCCACTGCCCCATCTCGCCGCCATCAGCCACAAATACCGCGTCCGGTGACTGATCCAACACCGCCTGTACAGCACGACCGACTTCGACCGGATGCACCTGATCCTGGTCTCCGGTGGCAATGTCGCGCCACGCCGCCGGGCGGAACGCGACCGCTGCCGCAACGTCCTTGACCCAGCGCCCGGCCGCATTGCGCTGCGCCGACTTGATCAGCGCACGCACGGTAGCGGCGCTGTCCCCTTGTGCCGACAACGCCACCCGCGACGCACCCAGGTTGTCCAGCGCACGCTGCAATGCGTCGGTCTCGGGGTCGATGACCGCAAACCGGCAATCGGCGGCAAAAACCGGCGACTTGCCGAAACGCAGGGTGAAATCCGGCTGTTTGCCGATCAGCACGACAACATCCGCCTGCGCCAATACGCCGGCCACTGCACCCAGAGCCGGATCGTTGATGCCGCGCGGGCTTTCCATGCACAGCGCCGGCACGCCGGTCGCTCCGGCCAGTTCGCGCACCAGATTGGCGATCGGCGCGTGCGCCATCACCGGGCCGAGCAGGATCAGCGGTCGTGCCGCTGCCTGCAGCAGTTTCCGCACAGCCTCCAGATTCTTGCCGTCGAGCTCTCGGGCCGCGGGCTCAAAATCAGCGGCGCGGGCAATCGCCTTGTCTCCGTCATCAACCTTCGCATCCAGCAGATCGACAGGCAGGCTCAGATGAACCGGGCCCGGCCGGCCCGATCGCGCAATACGGCAGGCCTTGGCGATGTCGGCACCCAAGGTTGCGGCGCTGGCCGCAGTCCACGATGCTTTTACCGTCGGCGCGGCAAGATCAGCCTGCCGCATCTCCTGGAACGAACCGCGGCCCAGCTCGTTCAGCGGCGCATGCCCCGACAGCAGCACCATGGGCGACTCGGAGGCGAGCGCGGTGTATAGCGCGCCAACGCCATTGGCATGACCCGGTCCGCCGGTCAGCAAGGCAATGCCGACCTCACCGGTCAGCCGCGCCCATGCATCAGCCATATGCACGGCGGCACCTTCATAGCGCACGTGCGTAATCGCCAGCTTCGCCTCGATCGCAGCATCGTATACCGGCATGATGTGATTGCCGGACAACGAAAAAATCCGGCGTATGCCGGCTTGCGCCAATGAACGGGTAAGAATGTCGGCGCCGCGGAGCTGAGTCATCAGTAAGCCTTTTTATTTCAAAACGGCCGTGAACAAATCAAAGCACCGAGCGGCCGCACCGCGATGACTCGCAGCACGGCCAACCGGCTTTCTTGCGGCAATTGCGTTACGCGCTCTCGTACAGGCGCGTCAGCACGAACTCACGATGGCCCAGCGCTTCCGCGGCCGTGAGGCGGCCGTTACAGGTGCGCAACATGACTTCGATCAACTCGTCGCCGGTCTGCTCCAGGTTCTTCTCCCGTTGCAGCAGCCCCGAGCAGTCGTAATCGACGTGTTCGCTCATGGTGCGCACGGTGCGCGGATTGGCCGTGAGCTTGACCACGGGAATGATGGGATTGCCGATGACGTTGCCCTGACCGGTGGGGAACAGATGCACGACATAACCCGACGCCGCACACAGGGTCACCATTTCGGCCGCAGCCGAGGATGAATCCATGAACCAAAGGCCCGGCTTGGTCGGTTCCTCGGCCTTGTCGAGCACGCCGATGACCTTGCACTTCTTGCCGATTTTCTGGATGTTGCCCAGCGCTTTCTCCTCGATCGTGGTCAGGCCACCGGCAATATTGCCCTTGGTCGGCTGCGAATCGGACAGATCACTGGTTTTGTGCTTCTCGACAATTTCCTGGTACCGGTCAAACATTTTCATGAACTGTGCGCGCACTTCAGGCGTCGCGCAGCGGTCGGCCACGATATTCTCGCCGCCGGTGATCTCGGTGGTTTCACCGAAGCACATGGTCACGCCCAGCGGCTCGAGTTTGTCAAACGCGCTGCCAACGGTCGGGTTGGAGCCGCAACCGGAAGTGGTGTCGGACTCACCGCACTTGGTCGATACCCACAGGTCGCTGATCGGGCATTCCTCACGCTGCAGCTCCGACGCCCACTGCACGTACTCCTTGGCAACCTTGGATGCGCGCATGATGGTGCCGTGGTCGCCATTCAGCTCGATACCGAAACCGGTGACCGGCTTGCCGGTCTTGGCAATGCCGTCGACCACCTTTTTCGCCCAGCCCTCTTCGATGCAGATCACCACCACGGCAGCGACGTTGGGATTGGCGCCTGCGCCGATGATGGTGCGGAAATGCAGATCAAGGTCGGCGCCGAATTGCAGCCGGCCATAGGGATGGGGAATCGCGATCGCGCCCTTGACGTTGTTGGCAACGGCCTCGGCCGCGGCGTTCGACAGATCATCCACCGGCAGGATAAGCACGTGGTTGCGGACGCCGACGCGGCCATTTTCGCGACGGTAGCCCATGAATGTGGTTTTGCTGTTAATCATGTTTAATCTCCAGATATTTTCGGTTCAACGCGTGCCGCCGGCCTACCGGCCGCTTTTACCAACGTTTGGTTTTGATGTTGTGCACGTGCGCGTGCTCGCCCAGCTTGATGTCCGCCACTGCCTTGCCGATATCAAAACCGTACTTGATGATGGTGTCGCCCTTCTTGATGTCACGCAGTGCCGCCTTGTGGCCGATGGGAATGTCGTTGATGGCCTTCACCTTGATCGTGGAATCGTCTTCCATGACCCAGCCGACCATTTCCTGCCCGGCCTTGATGCCTTCGATGACGGCCACGCCGACCGTGTCCTTCTTGTCATGTACCAATATGTGAATCATGGAGCCTCCTGAATGAACGCTGTAGCGAAAAAATGGGAAACGGGATGCGGTAGAACCATGGAATGGGGCATGCTAACCTTGGCCAATCGGACAAGTCAACTAGATGACCTATATGACTTGCGGGTGATCGTGCTAGACTGCCGCGCATCGCAAAAGCGCTGCAACCGACACCACTATGGCTGCTTCATTGCCCGGAGACCATCTGACCACCGCACCACTCTATCGGGAGGTGCAGCTGCGCATCACGCGCGCACTGGCCGCAGGCGACTGGAAACCCGGCGAAGCCATCCCCAGCGAATCGCGGCTCGCCCGCGACTTCAACGTGTCGATCGGCACCATCCGCCGCGCCATCGACGAACTGGTTGCGCGGCGCATCCTCCTGCGCCAGCAGGGGCGCGGCACTTTCGTGGCCACGCATACCGAAGATCGCACGCTGTTTTATTTTTTCCACGTGGTCGGCAAGGATGGCAGTCGCGAATTTCCAGTATCGGAGCTGCTGTCATTCCGCCGGGAGCGCGCCGATGCCAATGATGAAAAACAACTCGGCATTGCCCGCGGCAGTCGCGTGGCGCGAGTACGCAACCTGCTGAAACTCGCGGCCAAACCGGTGGTGCTGGACGACATCACGGTCTCTACCGACCGTTTCACCAGTATTGATGAGGCCACCTTCCGCAACCGTGAAGGCACGATTTACGGACTGTATCAGGCGAAGTACGGTGTCAATGTCGTACGTATCAGCGAGCGGCTGTCAGCCGCTCACCCGTCGGCCGGGATTGCCGCCCTGCTCGGCATGGGCACCGATCAGCCGGCGTTACACATCCGCCGCGTTGCCTATACGTATAACGATTCGCCCGTGGAATACCGGCAAAGCTGGATCAACACCACGGACCACGAATACCTCAGCGATCTCTGGAAAACCGCTGCAAACTAGCCGCAACTCAGAACCCGAGTTCGCGCCGCGCAACGGCAATCTGCGCAGGATCACGGGAATTCTTCAGCAGCCATTCAAACTGCGCGCGCGCGTCATCGCGCAGCCCCGCGCGTGCCAGGTTGAGCCCGGCCTGCAACCGCGCTTCCGCCGCCGCGGCATCAGGCGCTGAGGCCCTCAGCGCAGCACGCAGGTAGTAATCGGCGGCCAGCAGGGGCTGATCGCGCATCTCATGCAGACGCGCCATGCCTGCCAGCAGGACGCGTCCCTGTGTCGCATCCGCATGCGGCAGCGCCCGTTCGAACAACGTCTGCGCCCCATCGTAGAGGCCATGATCGGTACACTGTTGTGCAAGCACAATCCACTCGGGCATTTGCGCGGCGGGTATGGCCGATTTCCCGCCGGCGAGCTGCCGCGTAATCTCCAGAGCAACGCCAGCCTTACCGGCGCGGAGCGCCAGTGCGGCCAGACGCAGTTTCCAATCGGTATCCGTGCTGCCTTCCGGCGCCGGCAATCCCTGCCGATAGTGCAGGGCGCGATCATGATCGGCAAGTCCTTCCGCCAGCGTCCCCAGCGTATATCGGGCAGCTGCGCTGAGCGCCGCCGGATCGCCCGGCCATTCGTGATATACGCGCATGGCCGTGCGCGGCAGCCCGGATGCGGCATACGATGCCGCAAGCTGCAGCTGTGCCTGCTGCCGGTCCGGCACGCCACGGGCATGTCGGGCGAGATACGCAAAATAGGCACGCGCAATCACCGGGTCCGCATCGCGTCGGCGCTGCGCAAATTCCATCCAGTTCTGATCATCGCCGGCCAGCAGTTGATGCGTGTTGGCCGCCTCGCGTGCATAGCCGAGATAGGCGTCCCACAGCATCCGGACATCGGCAGCAGGCACTTCCTTCATTTGCAGCAACCGTTCGAGCGCTTCGATGCGCAGAACGCCTGACTGCATCCGGCCGGCCGCGTCGAGCAACAGTCGCCACCAATACGGTTCCTCGCTGCGCACGAACCCGGCACGCGCCAGCACCGCAGCCTCCTGCGGCGCGACCAGACCCGTATGCAGCCGCAGCCTGAGTTTTGCGGGCCCGCGTTCTTCCAGCAGCCCGAGCCACGTAACGGCTTCCTTCGCCATGCCGACATCCAGCAGCCCGTCAACAAAACCGGCAGCCGTTGCGGGGTCCAGCGGACGATAGTCCTGGTCAAAGCGCAACATGCTGCGGTAGGCATCATCGCCACGTGATTGGCGCACTAGACTGCGGATCACCTGCAGGCGCAGTTCACGCAGTCGCGATGCGCTGATATCGGATGTCCATAAGGCACGGCCGGCATGTTCGCGTGCGGCGGCACCCTGCCCGAGCGCGAGCGCGGACGGTACGGCCAGCGCATGCAATTCTGCACGCGCCTTCGCCGTGACCCCGGCGGGCAAGACATCTACCCGCCGCAGCAGCTCCTCGTGGCGCCCCGCGGCAGCGAGCAATTGCAGGCGCAACTGTTCCCACTCCGCCCAGCGCGGCAATGTCGCATCTGCCGGCTGCAGGGTATCTATGCGATGCAGGCCGAGCTGTACCGCACCAACCCGGGCGAGACTGCGTGTCGGCTCAAGGCCGTCGGCAGGATCGGCGGCAGCGGCGACCCGCGTCATCACCAGGCAAATCAGCGCGGCGCCCACCGCGATCAAACAGCGCAAGGTGTTCATGCAGTTATTGTAACGGGCGCAGGGCGACGCATGCCGCTACAACGATCCGCGCCGCCCAAGAAAAAAGGCGGCCGCAGCCGCCTTTCCGGAAACCATCAATATTCTTACTTTTCGACTTTCGCCGCTTCAGTCTCGACTTCCGTCTCGGGTTCGACGCCCACTGCTGCCGTATAGGTCAGTTTTTCCTTGATGCGCGCCGCTTTTCCGGACAGTCCGCGCAGATAATAAAGTTTGGCGCGGCCGACGTCGCCGCGGCGTTTCACCTCGATGC